>CAIMVB010000467.1 GCA_903844785.1 uncultured Rhodospirillales bacterium
CGCCAATGGGTGGCACCCGCCGCACCAGGCGGGGCGCAAAGCCCGGCCTGCATCCCGGCCAGATACGCAGCGCCAAGCGCGGTAGTTTCCAGCACGGTTGGGCGATCCACCGGCGCGCCCAATTGGTCGGCCAGGAATTGCATGGTCCAATCTGACGCGACCATACCGCCATCAACCCGCAGCACAGTTTCCTTCGCCCCTTGCCAATCCGCATGCATGGCTTCGATCAAATCGCGCGTCTGAAACGCAACACTTTCCAGTGCAGCACGGCATAATTCGGCACGCCCCGCACCGCGCGTGAGGCCGAATATCGCGGCCTGCGCCTTGGCATCCCAATGCGGCGCGCCCAGCCCGGCAAAGGCGGGCACCAGCACCACGCGCTGGGCGGGGTCTGCCTGCGCGGCCAACACGCCGGCTTCCTTGGCTTCCTTGATGATGCCAAGCCCATCGCGCAGCCATTGCACCGCCGCCCCCGCGACGAAAATGGCACCTTCCAGCGCGTAATGGCGCTTGCCGTTCAATTGGTAAGCAATGGTCGTCAGGAGCCGATTGCGCGATGCCACCGGCGCTTCACCCGTATTCAGCAACGCGAAACAGCCGGTGCCATAGGTGGATTTCACCATGCCCGGCGCGAAGCAACCCTGGCCGATTGTTGCCGCCTGCTGATCCCCCGCCATGCCGCGAATGGGAATGGCAGCACCCAACAGCGCTGGATCGGTGGCGCCAAAATCTCCGGCGCAATCACGCACCTCCGGTAAAATGGCTTCGGGGATACGAAACAGCCGCAGCAAATCTGTATCCCAAACGCCGCGCCGGATATCGAACAACATGGTGCGCGCGGCATTAGTGGCGTCTGTCGCATGCACGCGCCCACCCGTCAGGCGCCAGAGCAGAAAGCAATCCACCGTGCCGAAGGCCAGCGCGCCACGCTCCGCTGCTGCCCGCGCGCCCGCAATATTATCCAGCAGCCAGGCAAGCTTGGTCGCGGAAAAATACGGGTCCGCCAGCAGGCCGGTGCGTTCCGTCAGCAGCGCTTCATGCCCCTCGGCGCGCAGCTTCGCGCAAGCCTCGGCGGTGCGGCGATCCTGCCAGACAATGGCGCGGTGTAGGCACCGCCCAGTGGCGCGATCCCACAGCAGCGTGGTTTCGCGTTGATTGGTGATGCCAATGCCGGCCACATCGGCCGCGCTGCCGCCGGCCTTTTCCAAAGCCTGGCGCAGGGTGGTGATGGCGCCCTGCCAGATATCTTCCGGCTCATGCTCAACCCAACCGGGGCTTGGAAAATGCTGCGGTAATTCCATCTGCGCCGTGGCGCGTGGCGCAAGATCAGCGCCGAAGGCGATGGTGCGCGTAGATGTTGTGCCCTGGTCGAGCGCAAGCAGCAGGGGGGTCTTCATGCCGTGGCCTTTCCTTTCCGGGCAGAGCATAATGCGGGAAAGGAGATTCCGCGATGGCCATTCAGCTTTTCGAACTCTGCGGCGCCGACCCTGCCCGGCGCTTCAGCCCTTATTGCTGGCGAAGCCGTCTGGCGCTGGCCCATAAGGGCCTGGCAATGGAAACCATTCCCTGGCGCTTTACGGAAAAGGAAGCGATTGCCGCGCATGGCGCACAGAAGGTGCCGGTGATGCTGGATAATGGCCGCGCCATTATGGATTCTTGGGCGATTGCCGAATATCTGGAAGATACCTACCCGGATCGGCCTTCCTTGTTTGGTGGCGCGGGCGGGCGCGCTCTGGCGCGCTTCATCAATGCCTGGGGGGATGCGGTGCTGCATGCCGGGATCGCGCGGCTGGTGGTCTCGGACATTCCGCAGCATCTGGCGCCCAAGGATGCGGCCTATTTTGTGCCGGATCGTGAAAAGCGCTTTGGCATGACGCTGGAAGCCGTGACGGCTGATCGTGCCGAACGGGTGAATGCATTTCGTGAGACCCTGATGCCCTTGCGGATCGCGCTGCGTTCGGCGCCCTTCCTTCATGGGGATGCGCCGGGTTATGCGGATATGATTGTCTTTGGCGGTTTCCAATGGGCGCGCTGCGTCAGCGCCTTCCCGCTGCTGGCCCAGGATGATGCGGTTTATGCCTGGCGGGAGAGGATGCTGGATGCCTATGGCGGCATCGCCCGCGCCGCGCCCGCCTTCGCGGAAGCCTAAGCGGCACCGCCTTTTCCCTTGAAACGCGGCGCACTTCGCGCTTGGCTTGCGGTATTGATTTCATCCCGCAAGCCAGGAGGCCGCCATGTCCTTGCGCATTTTTATCCGTAACGCCGCCTGGACTGCCGAATGGGATGCCGCCGCCGGGCGGCATTTCTACGGCCAGGGCAAGGATGTTTTGCTGGCCGATGGGCGCATCGCCGCCATCACGCCGCATGATCCCAATGCGCCGCCGCCTGCTGGCGCTGAAGTGATTGATGCCAGCAAACTGCTGGTGATGCCGGGGCTGATCAATATCCACACCCATCCAACAACAGAACCTGCCGGGCGCGGCGTGCGCGAAGATCATGGTGTGCCGGAACAGCAAATGACCGGCCTGTTTGAACGCCTGCAAGCTTTCAAGCTGGACCAGCAAGGCCAGGCAGCGGCAATGCGCTTGGCCTATGCGGAATTGATGTCGGCAGGTGTGACCAGCGTAGTTGATCTTTCGCCACCTTTTCCTTCCTGGCTTTCCATCATGGCGGAAAGCGGCCTGCGCGGTTGGGCCGGCGCCGGTTATGCCGCGGCGCGTTGGGGCATGTCAGCGCCGCAAACCGTGACCTGGATGTGGAACCGCGAAGATGCTCGCCGGCAATTCGATGCCGCCAAGCAATTCATGAAAGATGCCGAAGCAGATCCTTCACGCCGGCTTTCCGGCATTGTCTTCCCCGCGCAGATCGACACGGTGGAAGAAGACATGCTGCGCGAAAGCATCGCCTATGCTGCTGAGACGGGCCGGCCCTTTACCACGCATATCGCGCAATCCATGGTGGAGGTGCGGGAGATTATCAGCCGGCACGGCGTCACCCCCATTCAATGGGCGGCTGATATCGGTTTGCTGACGCCGCGCAGCATTCTGGGCCATGCGATTTTTGTGGATGAGCATATCTCGATCGGTTGGCATACCGCGAAGGATGTTGGGCTGATCGCCGATACAGGGGCGACAGTCGCGCATTGCCCATCGCCTTTTGCGCGCTATGGGGAGCATTTGCGCCATTTCGGCAAATATCGCGCGCGCGGCGTGAATTTGGGGTTCGGCACGGATTGCGCACCGCATAATCTGATTGAGGAAATGCGCTTGGCGATCATTCTGGCGCGCAATGCCTGCCGCGATGTCGCTGCCGCTGATACAGGCAGCGTTTTCCATGCGGCGACGATTGGCGGCGCGACCGCGCTTGGGCGGCCTGATCTTGGGCGGCTGCATGTGGGTGCTGCGGCGGATATTGTGCTGGTGGATCTGGCGCATCCGTTGATGACGCCGCCGCGCGACCCGCTGCGCGCTTTGGTATTCCATGCCGCGGATCGCGCCGTGCAGCGCGTGCTGGTGGGCGGTGAGACAATTTATGCCAATGGCAAACCAACCAAGCTGAATGTCGCTGAAGCCGCCGGCATTCTCGCCGAAAGCCAGGCCAAGATGCTGCGAGATTCAGTGGGGCGGGATTATCGCGGGCGGAGCGGCGATGAAATCTCGCCGATCAGCCTGCCGATTCATTAGGGTTTATTGCACCACGGCGATTTGCTGCGGGTCTATGCGGAGCCAAAGCTTGGCGCCAATCTCATGCGCGGCGAGTGGCGGGGCGGCGGCGCGCAGCCGCAATTCCGCCCCTTCAGGGCGCAGCACATAATCCCAGGCCTCACCCAAATAGGTGCGTTCAAGGATGGTCACGGGCATGATCAGTGCCGCGCTTTCACGCGCGGGTTCCGTGACATGCAGGCTCATGGCCTGGGGACGAAGGGAAAGCAGGATATTGCCCGAAACATCCGGTGCGATGCCAGCCGCTGCCGCCGGGCCAAGCGATAGGCTGCCCAGCAGTAAGGCGCCGGCTTCAACACGCGCTTCAAGCAGATTGGTGCGTCCCACAAAGCCCGCGACAAAGCGGGTGCGCGGCTTGGTATAGAGCAAATGCGGCGCATCAACTTGTTCAATTTTGCCTGCATTCATCACCGCAATGCGGTCTGATGTCGCCATGGCTTCCGCCTGATCATGCGTGACATAAACAGTGGTGATACGGAATTCATCATGCAGGCGGCGGATTTCGAAGCGCATTTCCTCCCGCAAATTCGCATCCAGGTTGGAAAGCGGTTCATCCAACAGCAATACCGCAGGCTTCACCACAATGGCGCGGGCAAGGGCCACGCGCTGCTGCTGCCCGCCGGAAAGCTCCGCCGGATAGCGCCCGGCCAGATGGCCCATTTTCACTACATCCAAAATCTCAGCGACACGGCGCTTGATTTCATCGCTGGGCAGTTTGCGCAGCGTCAGCCCGAAGCCAACATTCTCGGCCACCGTCATATTCGGCCAAATGGCGTAGGATTGGAAAATCATGGACATGCCACGCTTTTCTGGCGGCAGCACGGCACCTGGCGCGGAGAGCACACGCCCATCCACGGAAATTGTACCCGCATTGGGTTCCACGAAGCCGGCGATCATGCGCAGCGTCGTGGTCTTACCACAGCCCGATGGACCGAGCAGGGAGAGGAATTCGCCTTCCTCCAGCGTCAGATCAATATTGTCCACGACAATATTCTTGCCATAGGCCTTGGTGAGACCTGTGAGCGCGAGGCGCGGCATATCAATCCCTCCGCAGCATGAAATCGCGGCCAACCAGCTTCATGCCGATGCCGACAAAGACCATGGTGATCACCAGCAAAATGCCGCCAAAGGCGGAAACCAATTCGAAATTGCCTTGCTCGCTAAGATCATAAAGCAGCACAGACATGGTGCGCGTGCGCGGCCCGACCAGGAATATTGCGGCCGATAATTCGCGTGAGGCAACGATGAAAACAATCAGCCACCCCCCTAGCAGGGATGTTTTCAGCAAGGGCGCGGTGATGCGGCGGATGGTCTGCAGCCGCCCGCTGCCCAGGATACGCGCAGCTTCTTCCATTTCCGGATGCACTGCGCGGATGGAAGCTTGCGCATTGGCATAGGCAATCGGCAGGAAGCGCGCGGTAAAGGCCAGAATAATCAGCAATGCGCTGCCATAGAGCATCAGCGGCGGGCCGGCATAGGCGGCGTAAAAGCCAATGGCCATGACAATGCCAGGAATGACAAAAGGCGCCATGGCGAGGAAGGCCAGCCCATCAGCAAAACGGATCAGGCGGCGCACCACGATATAGGCCACCAATAGTGCCAAAATCAGCGCAAGCCCGGCGGAGGCGGCAGAAAACCAGATGGTATTCCACACCGATTGCAGCGCCATGTCATGTTCAAACAGCAGCATGCGGTAATTGCGAAGGGTCAAGTTATCCAGCGAAAACCCGCGCCCCCAGGCCTTGGCGAAGGATGCCTGCAACAGCACCAATAGCGGCTTCAGCACCGCAAGCAACGCTACGCCAAAGCACCAGGCAAACAACACCCAACGCCAGGGGCCAAGCTTGATCTGCCGCCTTTCGCCGCCTTTGCCAGTTTGCGAAACAAACCCCTTGCGGGAGAGCATTAGTTTCTGCACACCAATCAAGGCCACTGTGATCAGCAGCAGCGGAATGGAATAGGCGGCGGCGACTTCCACGCGCACCGGGTCTTCAAAAAACTGCCAAAGCTGCGTGGTCACCACGTTGATACGCGCGGGAATGCCGATAATGGCGGGCGTGCCGAAAAGCGCAATTGTTTCCAGGAAAATCAGAATAAAGCCCCCCAGGATGGAAGGCCATACCAAGGGCAGCGTTACCTTGCGCATGGTGGTCCAGGTGCCTGCGCCCATGATATTTGCAGCATCCTCCATTTCGGAGGAAATCAAATCCAGCGCGGATTTGACGAAAATAAACACCAGCGGGAAGGAATGCAGCGCAATCACAAAAGCAAGCCCGCCGAAGGTATAGACATTCATCAATGGATCTTGCGCGCCGGTCACGGCACGCCATACCTGATTGATCCAGCCGGAATTGGGCCCCGCCAGCAAAATCCAGCCAATGGCACCAAGATAGGGCGGCATCACAAAGGCCGCCAAAACCATGGCCCAGGTAAAACCCTTGCCCGGCATATC
>CAIMVB010000468.1 GCA_903844785.1 uncultured Rhodospirillales bacterium
AATATGCCGGCAAGCTCACCATCGCCAAGGTGAATATTGATGAGAATCCGATGACGCCGAATGAATATGCGGTGCGCGGCATCCCCACCATGATCCTGTTCAAGGATGGCAAGCCACTTGATACCAAGGTGGGCGCGCTGCCCAAGGGCGCGCTGAAGACCTGGATTTCAACGACGCTTGGCGAGTGAGCCAAGTTTGAAAGGCCCGCACCGGGAAACGGGTGCGGGCCTTCTTTGTTTTACCGCCCCTTGAAGACCGGCTTGCGCTTTTCGTTGAAGGACAAAATCCCTTCCTGCCTGTCTTCGGTGCCGACCAATTGATTGTAGCATTCCACTTCAAAACGCAGCGCGCTGCGCAAATCCATCTGCAGGCCGAAATGCATGGAACGCTTGGCTTGCCGGATGGAAAGCGGCGCATTGCCGGCAATAACGCGCGCTGTTTCAAGCGCTGCGGGCAACACCTCCTCCGGCGCGCAGACGCGGTTCAGAATGCCCCATTCCAAAGCTTGTTCTGCCGTGAAGGGCTTGCCGGTCAGGATGATTTCCTTCGCGCGACGCTCACCCACAATGCGCGGCAGGGTCTGCGTGCCGCCAGCGCCGGGCATGATGCCAATGGTCACCTCGGTCAGGGCGAAGCGCGTGCCGGTCACGCCATAGGCAAAGTCTGACGCCAGCACCAATTCCAGCCCGCCGGCATAGGCATGGCCATTCACCGCGGCGATGATCGGGATTTGGCAATCCAGCATGGTCCAGAAGGCACGCTCAAAAATTTCATGCTGATGGCGCCAGGCGGCATCCGTCATGCCCTTGCGTTCCTTGAGGTCGCCGCCCGCGCAAAAGGCGCGCCCGCCGGCCGCGGTCAGGACAACGCAGCGGATATCGCCGGGCTCGGCGATCAGCGCAGACCAAACCGTGTGCAAATCACGCCCCATTTGCGTGTTGAAGGCGTTGGAGACTTCCGGGCGATTGAGCCGCACGATCTGGATGTGGGGCTCAGGGCTTTCCAGTTGCAGGGTCTCGGTTTCGGGCAGGGGCATGGCGAATCTCCGGTCTGTAAGGGCGCGGAGACTGCTTCAGAAGGCGCCGCTTGTCAGCGCCCTATTTTCGCCTAGCCGCCAGCCGTGGCAGAAGCCTTTTCAGAAGGAGCATCCCCAATGCCTGAAACCAACCTGCAAATCCTATTGAAGCGCCGCCCCGTTGGCGCCCCGGTGCCTGAGGATTTCGATATCGTCGAAACCCCCATCCCGGAGCCCGGCGAAGGCCAGGTTCTGGTGCGCGCGCAATATCTCTCGCTCGACCCCTATATGCGCGGACGCATGGCCGATGTGAAAAGCTACGCCAAGCCGGTGGCGCTTGGCGCGGTGATGGAAGGCCAGACCGCCGGCGTGGTGGTGGCCTCCCGCCATCCGGATTTCAAAGCGGGGGAGACGGTGCTGGGCGGCTATGGCTGGCAGCGTTTCTCCGTGGTGGGGCCGGAACGCCTGTTCAAAGTGCCGGAAGCCGATCCGCCGCTCTCCTCAAGCCTTGGCGTGCTTGGCATGCCGGGGCTGACCGCCTGGACGGGCCTGGCCGATATCGGCCAGCCCAAGGCCGGGGAGACGGTGGTGATCAGCGCAGCCTCTGGCGCCGTTGGCCAGGTGGCCGGGCAGATTGCAAAAATCCGTGGCTGCAAGGTGGTTGGCATCGCGGGTGGTGCCAAGAAATGCGACTTCGTGGTGAAGGAATTGGGCTTTGATGCCTGCCTGGATCATCGCGGCGATCTGAATGCTCAATTGGATGCAACCGTGCCGGAAGGCATTGATGTCTATTGGGAGAATGTGGGCGGCGCCGTGCAGGCAGCGGTTTTCCCGCACTTCAAGGATTTCGGGCGCATGGTGATGTGCGGCATGGTCGCGCAGTACAATGAAGCACCCGGTGCGGACGCCGCGGGCGCCCCGCCCGGCCCCAATCTGGGGCCCATCGTGCGCAAGCGCCTGCGCATCCAGGGCTTTATCGTGAGTGACACGGGCTGGCCGCGCTATCCGCAATTCCGCGCGGAGATGCTCGGCTGGATGAAGGAAGGCAAACTGCGCTGGCGCGAAGATGTGGTGCAGGGCCTGGCCAATGCGCCCAAGGCTTTCATTGGCCTGCTTAAGGGTGAGAATTTCGGCAAGCTGGTCGTGAAGGTGGATTGAGCGTTACGCAGCGCGGGGCCTGCACCGCCCCGCGCTTTTTCAATAACGCCGGAGCAAGCCCACCAGCTTGCCCTGCACGCGCACGCGATCCGGGCCAAAGATGCGGGTTTCATGCCGCGCATTGGCGGGTTCCAGCGCGATGGAATTGCCGCGCCGGCGAAGTCGCTTCAGCGTGACTTCGTTTTCATCCACCAGGGCAACCACGATGGTGCCGTTATCGGCCGTATCGGTGCGGCGGATGATCACGGTATCGCCATCCATGATCCCGGCTTCCTCCATGGAATCACCCGCCACTTCCAGCGCGTAATGTTCGCCATTGCCCAGCAAAGCCAGCGGCACCTCAACACTCGCCCCATTATCGCGCAGCGCTTCAATCGGCAGGCCGGCGGCGATGCGGCCATAAAGCGGCAGGTGTACGGCGGCGGCTTCGGCGGCAACGCGCGCGGCGCTGGCGGGCAGGTTATTGGCGAAATTGCCGCGAATGACATTGGGCGCGAAGCTTGGCGCTTCGGGCTTGGGCGCCACTTCTTTTGTCTTGGGGGTCGTGGCCTCAGGCAGGCGCATCACTTCCAAGGCGCGGGCGCGATGGGCGCGGCGGCGGAGAAAGCCACGTTCTTCCAAGGCCGTGATCAGGCGATGGATGCCGGATTTGGAGCGTAGATTGAGCGCTTCCTTCATTTCCTCAAAGGAAGGGGAAAACCCGGTATCACGCAGGTGTTTATCGATGAACATCAGCAATTCATGCTGCTTGCGCGTGAGCATCCAACCCTCCTGCCCCGGTATCGGCCGCGAATCGGCGCGAACAAACCGGCAACTCAAGGGATGTTCTAGTTTGGTTCTAAAATCACAGTCAAATGTTTTTTGAGGTGGATAAGTGGTTTACGGGAAAATTCTCGTGGGAAGCATCAGCCGCGCGGCGCTGCCGCCCGCGACAGCCGGTCATTGATCGCGGCACCAAGCCCCGCTTCCGGGATTGGCATGGCGGCGATGCGGGTCAGGCCAAGCTTCGCGCCCTCAGCATCCAGCCAGCGCAGCCCGGCGAAAAGCCGGGCGGCGGCTTCGCGCAGATCACGCCCCTCAGAAAGCTGCCAAACCAGCCCCGCGCCGGGTAAGGGCGGGCCAAAGGCCAAAAGCGCCTCATGCGCCGCCACATCCGCAGCCTTCAGCCGCACCGGTAGGGCTGGCGCGTAATGGGACAGCATCATGCCAGGGCTGCGTAAACTCCGGGTTTTCTCGGCGGCGCTGATGGGCAAGGGGCGGGAAACCGGGCCGATCACCGCCTCAATCGCTTCCACCGGCACGCCACCGGGGCGAAGCAGGGCCGCACCGCCCATGGCCACATCAAGCACCGTGCTTTCCACGCCAACATCGCAAGCCCCGCCGTCCAAAACGGCGGCGATCCGGCCGGATAATCCTTCCAGCACATGATCAGCCGTGGTCGGGCTGACGGCGCCGGAGCGATTGGCCGAAGGCCCCGCGACAGGAATGGAAGCGGCACGGAGCATTTCCAAAGCAAGCGGATGCGCCGGCACGCGCACCGCAAGCGTATCCAGCCCCGCCCCCGCCAGCAGATCAATCCGGCATTCAGCGCGGCGCGGCAGCACCAGTGTCAGCGGACCAGGCCAAAAGGCGGCGGCCAAGGCGCGGGCGCGGTCATCGGCCAGCACCTCGGCAAAGGCCGCTTCGGCATCAGGAAAATGGCAGATTAGCGGGTTGAAATGCGGGCGGCCCTTGGCTTCAAACACCGCCGCCACGGCCCGGCCATTCCGCGCATCCGCACCCAGGCCATAGACCGTCTCGGTCGGGAAGGCGACGAGTTCACCAGCGCGGAGCAACCGCGCGGCTTCCGCAACCTGGTCTGCCCCGAGCCGGAGGGTCATCCCGGCAGGCCTTCACAGACAAAGCCAGGGTTTTCAAAGCCCGGCTTGGCGTAAAGAAGCGGCGCGCGGCCTTCCAGCACCAGCACGCGCCCGCCCG
>CAIMVB010000469.1 GCA_903844785.1 uncultured Rhodospirillales bacterium
AAATACCTGAAGCACTACGAACGCAAACACGCTGAGCGTTAAGCGCGCCGGGCCGGGTTAGCATATGGCGCAAGCCCGGCGCGGTCACTTTAAAATGGCAAGATCGCGTCCAGCAATTCCTGCCCATAGCGCGGGCGCTGCACATCACTGATGGTGCCGCGGCCACCATAGGCAATGCGCGCTTCGGCAAGCCTATCGTGGCGCACTGTATTGTCTGAACCGATATCCTGCGGCCGAATGATCCCGCCCACTTGCAGATCGCGCAATTCTTGATTGACGCGCACTTGCTGCCGCCCGGTCACCACCAGGTTACCATTCGGCAGCACCTGCGTGACGGTGGCCGCCACGCGCAAATTGATCTGTTCCGAACGCTTCAAGGTGCCATTGCCGTCAACACCACTGGCAGAACTTGCCGACACCATCTTGGAAGGATCAAAGCCCGCCGGGAAAAGCCGACCATAGGATGATTCAAGCCCCAGCAAATTGGGGATCCCCATGCTTTCGCTATTGTCGCGATTGCGCTTGGTGGAATTTTCCATATCCGCATCGTCTTGGATGGAAACCAGCACCGTAACCAAATCACCAACCGTCGCGGCGCGCTGGTCTCGTAAGAAGGTGCGGCTGCCCTGCCGCCACAGGCTATTGTTCTGTAGTGGCGGTTCGCCCGGATTGGGCATCGGCATGGTCACCGGCCGCCAGCGCGGATCGGTTGTTGGATTTTCGATAGTCGCCAAGTCAGGCCCTTGGCCAAGGCGCGCAAGCCGTTCAGCTGTGCCGCAGGCGGAAAGGCTGGCGGCTGCCAGCAACAACATGGGTAAATGGCGCATCTTCAACCCCTTTCCGCCATACGTAGCGGCAAGGCGCCAAGGCGCACCCGCACGCGACCTGGGCCGATTGCTTCTGCCTCCACCACACTGCGGGAGGAGAGATTCATGACATTTACCTTGGCGCCACGCGCGGCGGCTTCCAAGGCGCGGCCCTGTGCGGTCAGTGAAAGCCCGGGCCCTTCCAAAAGCATCAGGACATTATCGTTTTTGGCGATCACATGCGGTGTCATCAAATCGGCCGACATGAAAGGCAAATCCGTACCCAAAGGCCGGCGCAATTGCAAACCAACCACATCTTCCAGGCGCTGCGCTGTTCCAGGACGCACCCGTTCAGCGCGGAGCTGCACCAAGCGCGCATCACCGGGCCCGACAACTTCACCAATCGCCAACCGGCGCGTGGCGATGATGGCGGGGACTGTGGCAATGGCACGGCCCGCGATACGCATGCGAATGCTGGGTATGCCATCTGCCAGCACAATCAATGTTGCGGCAAAGCGGTTCGAAGCGGGGTCGAAATGGCCGCCTTCGGTCGCAAGCCGGGGCAGGGCATTCAGCGGTAGGATTGGTGGCGAAAATGCTGCCAGTTCCAATTCCGCTTCAGCGGGCAGGCCAAGGCCTGCAAGTTCACTGCGCAAAGCATCCAGCACCGCATCACGCGACAGGGCCTGGCCGGGGCGTTCAATCACGCAGCGCTCGGCCCCGGATAGGGGGCGCCAATCCACACCAAAACGCCGGGCAATACTGGCCAATTGTGATGCTTCAATGATGATGCGTTGGCCCGGTGCCGGGGCGGCGCCCAGCACCACATCGCCACGCGCTGTACCTTCGAAGATATCGGCAATGCGAATAACCTGGTCTTCGACCAGGGTTTGGGAACGCAAAACCGCCGTTTGCCCATGCGCCAGCTGCGGCAAAGCCAGTAGGCAAGCAGGCAGGGTAAGTAAATACCGACGTTGCATCAGCGCAGCCTGGTCAGGGTGGATAGCATTTCATCGCTGGCCGTGATCACGCGCGAATTCATTTCGTAGGCGCGCTGCGCGGTGATCAATGCCGTGATTTCCTGCACCACATTCACGTTGGATGTTTCGATGAAGCCCTGCAGCACTTGCCCATAGCCCGCCTGGCCAGGCGCTGCCTGCTGTGCGTCACCGGAACCGGGTGTGGCCAGAAACAGGTTTTCACCAACGGCTTCCAGCCCGCCTTCATTGGCGAAAATCGCCAATTGGATCTGGCCAACATTCTGCGGCTGGACCTGACCGTCCAACTTGGCCAGCACTTCACCAGTGGCATTGATGGTAACATCGCGTGCCGCAGGTGGGATGGTAATGCCCGGCTGCACAATGAAGCCTTCGGCAGTCACCATGGTGCCATCTGCCGAAAGCCCGAAGGTGCCATCGCGGGTATAAGCGGTTTCCCCTGATGGCAAGCGCACCTGGAAATAGCCATTGCCGCGGATCGCGATATCAAAGCGGTTTTCGGTTTGTTGCAGATTGCCCTGTTCGCTGATGCGGTAAATGGCGGCGGTGCGAACACCAAGGCCAAGCTGCGCGCCAGATGGCAGAAGCGTACCCGTATCCGCGCTTTGGGAACCGTTGCGGCGGATATTCTGATAAAGCAAATCCTGAAATTCCGCGCGGCGCCGCTTGAAGCCGGTTGTTGATATATTGGCGATATTGTTCGAAATGACCTCAACATTGGTTTGTTGGGCCTGCATCCCGGTGGCCGCGATGTGCAGTGAACGCATGGCGCTTATTCCTTATCTTTGTCTCAGCTGCGGCGGCGCAAAATGCGCTCAACCGAATTATTGATCCGCTCACCCTCACGTTCCGTGAATTGGCTGGCATATTGAAATTCGCGCATTTCCGCGGTCAGCCGCGTCATTTCCAGGATGGGATGGACATTGCTGCCTTCCAGCGCGCCTTGCGTGATGGCGGGGCGATCCATGGGCAGGGGCGCCTCATTTTTCGCATCCATCAGCCGATTGCCTTCGGCGATTAGATTTTGTGGCTTTTCGAAGCGCACTACCCTGAGTTTCGCGATATCACCGTTTTCCGTGCGGATGCTGCCGTCACCGGTTATGTCAATTTGCGTATCCTGCGCCGAAAAGGCGATCGGCCGGCCCCGGCTATCCAGCACCGCATTGCCTTCCTGATCCACTAGGCGGCCATTGGCGCCGATGGAAAAGCGCCCGGCCCGTGTGTAACGCTCCCCCCGCGGGGTTTCGACAACAAAAAACCCTTCGCCATTCAGTGCTACATCGAGTGGATTTCCGGTGTTTTGGACGCTGCCCTGATCCATATCCCGCCAGGTTGCCCGATCCTGCGGGAAGGCCATGCCCTTATCCCCCTTCAGGCCGCCTGCCCCCTGGGCAGCCACCATCATCTGGCCGAAAACCGGCCGCATCGCCCGGAAACCGGGGGTATCGGCATTGGCAATGTTATGCGCCAGCACCTGCGTGGAGCGTTCCTGCAGCGCGAGACGGGCGAGCAAAATATAGCCAGGCGAATCCATAACCACTCCATCCGTTGCAAGGGGCGCCCAAACCGGCGACAAACATTGCAAAATTAGATAAAGTGTCCTGGTGCAAATGATGTGCCAGGGAATATATTATGTCTCGGGGCATAACTTGCCGCCTTGCGCCATCTGGCCCCGGCAAGCAGTGCCGCAATGCTTCCTTAATCGGGGGCTGGCAGAATGGGCGTTGAAGGAGACATGGATGTCTGGGCAGATCGAGGCCAGTGACGAAGCGCCGGCGGAAAAAAAGGGCTTGGGGCGGAAGAAGATCCTGCTCCTGGTCGTGCCAGTGCTTTTGGCCGTGATCGGGGCTGGCTTGTGGTTTGGGGGGATCCTGCCGCCATTGCTGGGCATGGGTCAGCCCCCCGCCATGGCCGAAAGCAGGGATTCCGGCCCGCGCGCGGTCGCCTTTCTGGATATGCCGGAAATCGTGACCAATCTGAACGCCACGGGCCGGCGGCCGGTTTATGTGAAGCTCCGCAGCAAGCTTGAATTGGCCCGTGCTGAAGATAGCGCCCTGATCCAGGCTTCCATGCCGCGCCTGCTTGATCTGTTTCAGACCTATCTGCGGGAAATGCGCCCTGAGGAATTGCGCGGTTCGCTCGGAACCCAGCGCTTGCGGGAAGAACTGGTCGCGCGTGCCAATATTGCCGTGGCGCAGGCCGGGCGGGGCGATGCGCAGCAAATCCGTATCAATGATATTCTGTTCCTGGAGCTTCTGGTCCAATGAGCGGCACGGGCGAAGAAGACTTGGCGGCTGCCTGGGGCGCTGCGCTTGAGGAAGACGCGGCTGCTGGGGCGGCGGCTTCCAGCACAACAGCTGATGCGGCGCGGGTGCTCAATCAGGCGGAGATCGATAGCCTGCTGGGATTTGGCGCAGGTCCCACGCGTGAGGCTGAGGAAAGCGGGATCCAAAAGATCATTTCCTCGGGCCTGGTTTCCTATGAACGCTTGCCGATGCTGGAAATTGTTTTTGACCGGCTGGTGCGGCTGCTATCGACGACATTGCGTAATTTCACATCGGACAATGTCGATGTTTCGATTGATGGCATTGTTTCCCTGCGCTTCGGGGATTACCTGAATTCCGTGCCGCTGCCGGCCATGTTGGGTGTCACCCGCGCGGATGAATGGGATAATTACGGCCTGGCGGTGGTGGATTCCGCGCTGATTTATTCTGTGGTGGATGTGCTGCTGGGTGGGCGGCGCGGCACGGCCGCGATGCGCATTGAAGGCCGGCCCTACACGACCATTGAACGCACCTTGGTGGAACGTCTGGTCAATGTGGTGCTGGATGATTTGACCTCGGCCTTTGAACCGCTATGCCCCGTGCATTTCAAATTTGAACGGTTGGAAGTGAACCCGCGCTTCGCGGTCATCAGCCGCCCGGCCAATGCCTGTGTGCTGGTTCGGCTGCGCGTGGATATGGAAGATCGGGGTGGGAAGCTTGAAATCCTGCTGCCCTATGCCACGCTGGAACCCGTGCGCGAATTGCTGCTGCAGCAATTCATGGGCGAGAAATTTGGCCGTGACAGTATCTGGGAAACCCATCTGGCCGAGGAATTGCGCCATACCGATATCGGCCTTGATGTGGTGCTGGATGAGCAGATTATGCCGCTATCCGCAGTGCTTAACCTAAAAGTGGGGGATCGGATTTCGCTTGGCGTTGCGCCCGGCGCGCCGGTCAGCCTGCGTTGCGGTGAAGTGCCACTTTTTGAAGGTGAGATGGGCCGTAAGGGTCAACGCCTGGCGGTACGGATTGATAAGGAAATAGATCGCCGTAAGGGGGCTTCTTCATGATGTCCTTTGCTTGGCTGGAATGGGGCCTGCAATTGGCCCTGCTGGGGCTTTTGGGGGCCGCGATTCCCTTCGCCATCCGCCTGGAACGGGCCTTGCGTGAAATCCGCAAGGATCGCACGGCCATGGAAACCAGCGCCCAGGGGCTTTCAGAAGCCGCTGGCGCGGCCGAATCGGCCATTCTGCGCCTGCGCGCCACGGCCGAGCTTGCTGGCCGGCAAGTGCAGGAACGTGTCACCGCCGCCGAACCGCTGCGCGATGATCTGCGCTTCTTGATTGAACGCGCCGAAACCCTGGCCGATCGGCTGGAATCGGTGGTGCGCGCTGGTCGGCCCTTGGCAGGCCAGGAATCCCCCATGCCACCAACGCCCACCAAACCATTGGCGGCGCAGGACAATGAGGGCAGCGCGCTGCGTAGCCAGGCGGAACGCGATTTGCTGCGCGCCCTTTCCATCGGTACCGGAAAGGGGGCGCGTTGATGTTCAAGCCGCGGCTTTTGCCTTTGGCGATCATCGCCATGGGCGGCTTATTCCTTGTAAAATCAGAAAATATCATCCGCTCTTGGCTGCGGGGTGAAGCGGTTGAGGCGCCTTCGGTGGCCCTAGCCAGGGCGGCAGATATTGCCCCACCCCTTGCCATCGCACCGCCAGCGGATCGGTCCCCGGGTGGCTTCCGGCGGCTTGGCCCCGGTTCGGATAGTTTGGCACCGGATGCGCCCAGTGCCATTTCCCAGGCGGAACGGGCCTTGTTGGAACAACTCCGTACGCGGCGGGGTGAATTGGAAGTGCGGGAACAATCCATCGTTTCGCGCGAATTGGTCCTGGCCGCGGCGGAACGCCGCCTGACCCAGCGCATTGAGGAACTGACCCAGCTTCAGCAACGCCTTGAATCGATGGAGCGCACCCGTGGTGAGCGTGAGGAAGCCGGCTGGCGGGGCTTGGTGCGT
>CAIMVB010000470.1 GCA_903844785.1 uncultured Rhodospirillales bacterium
CCCGCTGAGGCGTCTTCCAATCTGGCGCGCTATGATGGCGTACGCTTTGGCCTGCGCGTGGCGGAGAAGGATAGCGACCTGCGTGATCTGTATGAACGCACGCGGGCCGAGGGGTTCGGTGCGGAAGTGCGCCGGCGCATCATGATCGGCACTTATGTGCTGAGTGCCGGTTATTACGATGCCTATTACCTGAAGGCACAGAAAATCCGTGCCCTGATCGCAGGCGATTTTGACGCGGCCTGGGCCAAGGTGGATGCGATTGTGACCCCCGCCACGCCATCGGCGGCCTTTGCAGAAGGCGAGAATGCGGATGACCCGGTGAAGATGTATTTGAACGATGTCTTCACCGTCACGGCCAATCTGGCCGGCTTGCCTGGTTTGGCGCTACCAACCGGGCTTGATCATCAAGGCTTGCCTTTGGGCTTGCAGGTGATTGGCCGGGCCTTTGATGAGGAAACGGTTTTCGCGGTGGGGGCAGCGCTGGAACGCGCCGCTGATTTCAAGGCAGTGCCAGCAATGAGGGCCGGGGCATGAGCTATATCATCGAAGGGGAATCAGGCCCCTGGGAAGTGGTGATTGGGCTTGAGGTTCATGCCCAGGTCACCTCCAACGCCAAGCTATTTTCCGGTGCGGCAACGGCTTTCGGTGCGGAACCCAATGCGCAGGTTTCCTTCATTGATGCGGGCTTCCCCGGCATGTTGCCGGTGATCAACCGCGAATGCGTCGCGCAAGCCGTGCGCACCGGGCTTGGCTTGAATGCCAAGGTCAATCTCTGGTCCCGTTTTGATCGCAAGAATTACTTCTATGCCGATCTGCCGCAGGGCTATCAGATCAGCCAATACGCGCATCCCATCATTGGCGAAGGCGCGATTGACATTGAATTGGCCGATGGCAGCACGAAAACCATCGGCATCACGCGCCTCCATCTGGAACAGGATGCCGGCAAATCGCAGCACGACCAGCACGCGACAAAATCCTTCATTGACCTGAACCGTTCCGGTGTGGCGCTGATGGAAATTGTCTCGGAACCCGATATGCGGAGCCCAGAGGAAGCCGGCGCTTACCTGACGAAGCTGCGCCAGATCATGCGCTATCTGGGCACTTGCGATGGCAATATGGATGAAGGCTCCATGCGGGCCGATGTGAATGTTTCCGTCCGCAAGGCGGGGGAAGGTTTCCGCACGCGCTGCGAAGTGAAGAATGTGAATTCCATTCGCTTCGTCATGCAGGCAGTGGAAACAGAAGCGCGCCGCCAGGTTGAGGTGTGGGAATCCGGCGGCACGGTAGATCAGGAAACGCGGCTATTTGATACGGGCCGCGGCATTACGCGTTCCATGCGGTCCAAGGAAGATGCGCATGATTACCGCTATTTCCCGGACCCTGACCTGCCGCCTTTGGTGATTGATGCTGCCTTTGTGGAAAGCCTGAAGGCCGCTTTGCCGGAACTGCCTGATCAGCGCCGCGCGCGCTATGTGCGCGATTACGGCATCACACCCTATGACGCGCATGTGCTGACGCTGGAACGCGAAACCGCGGCTTATTTTGAGGCCGTCGCCAAAGGACGTGATGCGAAGCAGGCGGCGAATTGGGTGATGGGTGATCTTTTCGCCGCCATCAACCGCACGAAAAGCTCCATCGCCGAACCGCCTGTGAGTGCCGCTGATCTTGGCGCGCTGCTGGATTTGATGGCTGACAATACGCTTTCTGGCAAATTGGCCAAGGAAGTGTTCGAAGTGATGGTGGAAACCGGCCGCGCGCCCGGCGCCATTGTGGAAGAACGCGGCCTGAAGCAGGTGACGGATACCGGCGCGATTGAAGCGGTGATTGACCAGGTGCTGGCCGCCAATGCCGATAAGGTCGCGGAATATCGTTCTGGCAAGGATAAGCTATTTGGTTTCTTTGTCGGCCAGACCATGAAGGCCATGCAGGGCAAGGGAAATCCTGCGCTGGTCAATGATGTGCTGAAGCAGAAGCTTTCGTGATGTGGGCGCTGGCGCGCGGTTAACCCCCGCGCGCGGCGCTCCGCAATTCCTCAGCAAAATCAGCACGCTTTTGGTGGATGGAGGCGATCACGCGCCCCATCGGCACGCCAAGCCCAACCAAGGCCGCTTCGGATAATTGCAGGCTGGCTTCAATCGTCTCCGGCACCGTCTCACTCACGCCCTGGGCATAAAGATGGCGCGCATGTGCGGCATCCCGCGCGCGGGAGATGATGGGTAGGTCGGGCCGCAACCGGCGAATGGCGGAGACGATTTCATCAATCTGCGGCGCAAGATTGATTGTGATGATGACGCTTTGCGCAGAAGCCAGGCCACAGGCTTGCAAGAAGGCTGGGCGCGCGGCATCGCCGAAGAACACTCCTTCACCCGCGCGGCGGGCGCGGGCGACGGTGGCGGGATCACTATCCACCGCGATCTGACGCAAATTATGCTGGCGCAGCAGCGCGGCGACGGTTTTCCCCACCCGCCCATAGCCGATGATGATGGCGTGGCCCCGCTGCGCTTCCGGCAGGGCTTCAAGTGCCGGGTCCTTGGGCCTGGCTTCCTCCAGCAAGGGCGCCAGTCGCCGCGCGAGGGCTGACAGCAAAGGCAAAAGCGCCATGGTCAAGGTGATTGCTGCCAGAACAAAACTGCCAAGCTTCGGTTCAATCAACGCCAAGCCGGTCGCGAGCCCAATGCCCACAAAGGCGAATTCGCCGCCCGGGCCAAGCAATAGCGCCGCTTCCAAGGAAGCCGCGCGCGTCAGTGCGAAGTAGCGCGCCAGCGCATAGACGATCCCGGCCTTGAGTGCGATCAACCCAAAAGCCAAGCCGAAAAGCAGCACGGGTTCGCGCGCCACTTCGCGGAAATCAATGTTCATGCCGACGCTGAAGAAGAAAATGCCAAGCAGCAGGCCCTTGAAGGGCTCGATCGTGGCCTGCACCGCACGGCGATATTCGGTCTCCGCCAGCAAAAGCCCGGCCACAAAGGCGCCAATCGCCATGGAAAGCCCAGCCTTGGCGGCTAGGATTCCGGTTGCGACGATCACGAACAGCACGGCCGCGATAAACAATTCTTCGGAATGTTGCCCGCCCACCAGGCGAAATAGCGGGCGCAGCACTGCACGCCCCACCAGCACAATCACGGCCAGCACCAGCACCGCCTGACCAAGCGCGGTCGCGATACTCAGCAGCACGGAATCGCCGCCCTTGGCACCAAGGATGCCAATGAAAAGCAGAATGGGCACCACCGCAACATCCTGCGCGAGCAGCACGGAAAAGCTCGCCCGCCCGCCACTGGTCAGCAGCCTTTCCTGCTGCGCGAGCAATTCAAGCACAATGGCGGTGGAAGAAAGCGCAAGGCAGCCCGCCAGCACGGCGGCAATCCCTGGGCTGAAGCCAAGGGCCAGCGCCAGCAGGCTCAATACCGCAAAGGTGATTGCCATTTGCAGCCCGCCCAGGCCCAGCACCAGCCGGCGCATCGCCTTCAGGCGTTCAAAGGAAAGTTCAAGCCCGATCAGGAAAAGTAGAAAAACCACGCCAAGTTCGGCTATCGCGGTGACACTTTTCGCCTCAATCACCGTGAACCAATCAAGCAGCGGGTAATCACCAATGAAGGACCCAAGCGCGAGCGGCCCCAGCACCGCCCCCGCGCCCAGATAGCCAAGCACAGGGCTGACACCAGCACGGCGCAATAGCGGCACAATCACGCCCGCCGTGCCCAGCACGACC
>CAIMVB010000471.1 GCA_903844785.1 uncultured Rhodospirillales bacterium
ATAGACGATCAAGGTTCGGGGTACGCAGGAAATTCGCACCAAGGTGCGGGACAAAATCCGCGCGCCATTGATCCACAACAATGAGTAGAACGTTTTTTGGGGGTGTCATCGGATTGCCTTGAGTTCAAATTCGATCATCCGATAACGGTTGAGATTTTCAGCGGCATGACGGTTATGCGTAATATTGATGACGTCTTAATCTGAAACGCCCAAGATTATTGCCGAATTTTCACATAAGCTGGAAATAGGTACGCGTGGCCATTCGGCGCATGGATTCAGACGCCCGTAGTCGAAGAAGGGCATCCGCGCGCATTCGGCGCGACAGCTCGGTTTGTAATCGCTCTAAGCCGTAGCTGAACTTAATTCCCGCACTGAGACACCAAGGCCGGCAAGGATATTGAAAGCCGCTTCGGCCTCAATTGCCTGACGCGCGGCAAGCGTTGCTGAACCAAGATGCGGTGTGAATAAGCTCCGCGGATGATCAAGCAACGCGCGGGGTATGGCGCGGGGGCGGTCAGGCAAGGCCCAATCCTCCATGGCGAAGACATCTGCCGCATAGCCGCCCAATTGCCCCGTTTGCAGCGCTTCAGCCACGGCCATTTCATCCACGGTGGAACCGCGGCCAATATTCACCAAAAGCGCGCCCTTGGGCAGACAGGCAATGGCGGAAGCGCCAACGAGGTTTCGTGTCTCTGCTGTGAGCGGCAGGGCAGCGATGACCAAATCTGCCCCTTGCAGGGCCTGCTCCAGCGGCATGCGCTCAACACCAGGAACATCATTCACAGGGTCAACCCCGCGTAGATGGCACCCAAAGGGCATCAACCGCATGGCAATGGCGCGCCCGAGCCGCCCAAGCCCAAGGATCGTCACCTTTGCGCCGTCCAAGCCGAGTCCATAGAATTTTGGCCGCCAGCCGTGAAAATCTGCACGTACCGCTGCGTCCCCACCGCGGATATGCCTCGCCAGGCCAATCGCAAGACCAATGGCGAGTTCGGCGGTGGGGGAAGTAAGCAAATCAGGCACGATGGAAACCGCGATACCGCGCGCTTCACAGGCCGCGATATCAATATTATCGGCCCCCTTCAGCGCGCAGGCCAGAACCCGCAGCTTGGGCGCAGCCGTCAAAAGCTCGGCATCCACACGGTCCGTCATGAAGGCCATCATGGCCTCTGCTTCGGCCAGAGCGCCACGCAGCGTGGCATTGTCCCAAGGTTCATCATCCGTGGGATGGGCGACCGGGCCAGCGCGTTCCAGTAGGGCGCGCGTCGCAGGGAAAATCCGCGCTGTGGCAATGATTCGGGCAGTCATTTCAATCTCCGTCTCAGCGCCGCACCCACGGCATCCACCACCAATACGCAGGCCAGAATAGCCAGCAAAATGGCTGAAACCTGCGCGTAGTCCAGGAGGCGCAACGCCGCGATAAGCTGAAAGCCAATGCCCCCCGCGCCAACAATGCCAAGCACGGTGGAAGCGCGAAAGTGATATTCCCAACGGTAAATCGTCACGTCAGCAAGCTGCGGGAGAACCTGCGGCAGCACTGCATGGGTGATGACCTGCAATGGGGAGGCACCGGCGGCCCGTGCCGCTTCGATCGGCCTGGGGTCCGCATGCTCAATCGCCTCAGCGTAAAACTTGCCAACCATGCCCACCGAGTGAAGGCCAAGTGCCAAAACACCCGGCAAGGCGCCGAAACCAACTGCGGCTACGAAAAGAATGCCCATGATCAATTCAGGCACGGAACGCAAAAAGGCCAATAATGTACGGGCGGCAAGTAAGATAAAAGGATGGGGCGAGATATTGGGCGCCGCCAGCAAGCCAAGCGGCAGAGAAATCACCACCGCCAAAGCCGTGCCAGCAATGGACATGGCGAGCGTATCCAGCAGCGGATTGAGCCAATCGCGCCAGCGGGAGAAATCCGGCGGCATCATTTCGGAGAAAAGCTGGCCGAGCGCAGGCATGCCTTCCGCAAAGCGCTGCAGATCAAAGAAGCCGGTCAGCGCAAGTGCGCCACAGGCAATGATCAGGATTACCCCAACCAAACCGGTGCGGCTGACCAATGCGGCCCGATCAGCCTGAAGAATACTATCCTGCGAGGGGTTCATCCGCGCATCTGCGACAAATCGAGTTCAAGCAGGCGTGCTGTCTCACGTAGTACATTATAAGCTTCATCATTGGTCGGTGCGAAGCCTTCAACGCGGAAGCTGCGCAAAACCTCAGCATCACGCAGGTCAATGAAGGCGGCGCGGATGGCGGCCTTCAAAGGCTCCGCCAGATTGCCTTGCAGGACCATTGG
>CAIMVB010000472.1 GCA_903844785.1 uncultured Rhodospirillales bacterium
CGCGGGCGGCGATCAAGCAATTCGGAAAGGCCGAGCAGATCGGCGGCTTCCTGAACGCGGCGCTTGATATCTTCGCGGTCAAGGCCGCGAATACGCAGCCCATAGGCCATATTATCGAAAACGCGCATGTGCGGATAAAGCGCGTAATTCTGAAACACCATGGCGAGATCACGCGCCGCCGGTTCCAAAGCGGTGACATCACGATCATCAATCATCACGGTGCCGCCAGTGCTACGTTCCAACCCCGCCACGATGCGCAGCAACGTGGATTTGCCGCAGCCGGAGGCGCCGACAATCACAATCATCTCCCCATCCTGCACGGCCAGATCAATGCCATGCAGCACGCGCACCGCGCCGAAATTCTTCACAATGCCGGAAAGCTTGAGTTCAGCCATGGGGGTTTCTCATTTCTCGGTCTCGACCAAGCCTTTGACGAACCAGCGCTGCATCAGGATGACAATGGCAACGGGTGGCAGCAAGGCGAGCACGGTGGTTGCCATGACCAGATGCCATTCCGTATCACCCTGGGAGCCCAGCATTTTCACAATGCCGATCATGATGGTTTCCACATCGGTGGAGGTCGTCACCAAAAGCGGCCAGAGATATTGGTTCCAGCCATAGACGAATAGAATAACGAAAAGTGCAGCGATGTTGGTGGCAGAGAGCGGCAGGACCACATCCTTGAAGAAGCGGATTGGGCCGGCGCCATCCATTTTGGCAGCCTCCACCAACTCATCCGGGATGGTCAGGAAGAATTGGCGGAATAATAGGGTTGCAGTGGCCGAGGCGATGAGCGGCACGATCAGCCCGGCATAGGTATTCACCAGGCCAAGGTCTGAGACCACCTGGAAGGTCGGGAAGATGCGGACTTCAACTGGCAGCATGAGCGTGATGAAAATCGCCCAGAAAAACAGCATGCGTCCGGGGAAGGAAAAGAAGGCAACCGCATAGGCTGAGATGATGGAAATGGCGATTTTGCCGAAGGTAATCAGTAGCGCCATGATGGCGCTATTGAACATCATGGTGGAAACCGGTACGCCCGCGCGCTGCTTATTGCCTTGGTTCCAGACCGCGCCGTAATTCGCGGCGGCTTCCGCGCCGGGCAGCAACGGCACATCGCCGCGCCCGATGGTGCCGGCATCATGGGTGGAACCCATCAGTACAATCCAAATGGGCAGCGCGAAAAGCAGGACGCCCAGGATCAGGATGAAATGGGTGATCATATCCGCCCTGGGATTACTGCCGGCCATGCCCATGGGGGCGGCGATACTGTTGCGTGCCTCGGCCATCAGTAATGCACCTTGCGTTCAATGAAGCGGAATTGCACGAGTGTGAGAGCCATCACAGCAATCATGAGCACCACGGATTGAGCAGAAGATGCGCCGATATCAAGATTAACGCGCCCATCAACATAGGCGCGGTAGATCAGGGTTTGCGTTGCATTGCCCGGCCCACCCTTGGTCAGCGCATCAATAATGCCGAAAGTATCGAAGAAGGCGTAGGTGATATTGATCACCAGCAGAAAGAAGCTGGTGGGCGACAGCAGCGGGAAAATCACCGTGCGGAAACGATGTAGGGGTGAAGCGCCATCAATGGCGGCGGCTTCCAGCACACTTTTCGGGATGGATTGCAGCCCAGCCAGGAAGAAGAGGAAATTATAGGAAACCTGCTTCCAGGCCGCGGCCAGCACCACCACCAGCATCGCCTGATTGCCGTTCAGCGTATAATTCCACGCGACACCCATCCCCTTCAATGCGCGGCCGATAAGGCCGATATCCGGGTGGAACAGGAAAATATAAAGAATGGCCGCCACCGCTGGTGCCACGGCATAGGGCCAGATCAGCAGCGTGCGATACGCATCCTTGCCGCGGATATGCCGATCCGCGAGCACCGCAAGTCCAAGTGCAAAAGCCATGGATAGGAAGGTGACGGAAACCGAGAAGATGATCGTATTGATGATGACCTGATGATAGAGCGGGTCGGCAAAAAGATCGGTAAAATTCTCAAACCAGACGAATTGCGTGGAGATGCCGAAGGCATCCTGGCGGATGAAGGAATACCAAACCGCTTCCCCCGCCGGCCAGAAAAAGAAGACAAAGGTAATGGCAAGCTGCGGCGCCAGCAGCAGATAGGGCAGCAGTTTATTGTTGAATATCGCCTTGCGCTGCATGTGGCCTCAACCAAAAAGATGGGGCCACCGTGAAAGCGGCCCCGATACGCATCAACGACGATTCGCACGCTCAAAATTACGCAGTACCACATCGGCGCGGCGATTTGCATTGGCAAGCAGCGTTTCAGCATTCTGCTGCCCCTGGAAGCCGCGTTCCAGTTCTTCCTGGATGATGTTGCGGATTTCCACAAAGCCGCCCAGCCGGAAGCCCTGGCTATTAGGCGTAGGCTCCGCACGGGAGAGCTGGATGATCGCGGCATCTGCGCCAGGGTTTTGGGTATAGAAGCCCTCAGCGCGCGAAGCCTCATACGCCGCCAGCGTCAGCGGCACATAGCCGGTGACATGGTGCCACCACTTATCCTGCTCAACTTCCGAAATGAAGCGATAGAATTCCGCGACACCACGGTATTCTTCGGCCGTACGGTTGCGAGCGGTCAGCGTCCAAAGGCTCGCGCCACCAATCACGCCATTGCGTGGTGATTGCGTCAGGTCACCATGATAGGGCAGCACCACGGAAGCCCAGCGGAACTTGGCTTCGCGCTGAACTTGGGCGCGACCGGCGGAAGAATTGAAGGACATCGCCGCCTTGCCAGCGGGGAAGCTTGCGAAACCATCGCCATCACGCCCGCCATAGACAAAGGTTCCCTCACGCTGCATCTCAAGCAGCATATTGGTGTGCTTGGCGAAGATCGGCGCACCGAGGTTCATCTGGGCATCCAAGCCTTCAAAGCCATTGGCCTTGGTGGCAAGGCCAACATCATGGATGGAAGACATTTGTTCAAACATCACCCAGGTCGGCCAGGCGGTGCTGATCGGGATTTCGGCGGCATTGGTCGCCTTAATCTTTTGCGCGGCGGCACGAATCTCGGCCCAGGTTTTCGGCAGATCGGTCGTGGAAAGCCCGGCCTTTTCGAAGGCATCCAGATTGATCCAAAGCACCGCCGAGGATGAATTATGCGGCATGGAAACCATGCGGCCTTGCGTATCCGAATAATAGCCACGCACACCGGCCAGATAGCGCTTCGGGTCCAGCGTAATGCCCGCTTCGCCCAGCAATTCATGCGTCGGGCGGATGGCGGGGCCGGCTGCCATCATGGTGGCGGTGCCAACTTCAAACACCTGCGCGATATGGGGCGGCGTGCCGGCGCGCCAGGCGGCGATGGCGCCTGTCATCACTTCCACGTAGGAACCGCGGAAATTGGCATTCACGCGAAAGCGCGATTGGCTTTCATTGAAGCGCGTGACCTGTTCGGCAACGCGCTCACCAAGCGCACCGCCCAGCCCATACCAGAATTGGATTTCGGTGCGGCCTTGGGCGCGCACGGAAGGTGCCACGAAGGGGGCCGCGAGCAGACCCGATGTTCCCAGCAAAATGTGACGACGTTGCATGAAAGCTCTCCTTTTTTGTTGAGGCTGCTGCCCGATACCCAGGCTTTATTACAGGTAAAAGACGGTTTCGCGAAGCTTGTGTTTCGGCCCCTCAGCCCCCCATCAGCCGGGCAAGCCGGGCCTGGGCCGCGGCATCGAAGCGCAGCCCGAGCTTGCTGCGGCGCCAGAGCACATCTTCGGGCGTTGCGGCCCATTCCTCGCGGCGCAAATACTCAAGTTCTGCCGCATGCAAATCAGCGCCGATGGGCGGGCCGGGGTCCTGGCCGGGGGTGAAAATGCGCCAGGCGCGGGTGCCATAGGCGCGCAGCAGGCGGCGCGACAGGTCGGGGCTGAGGTTCGGGAAATCGCGCTGGAAATCGGCCAGTAGGGCCGCGAATCCCTCCGGCGCGAAATCCCCGCCGGGGAGCGGCGCGCGGGCGGTCCAGCCAGCTTTTTCGGTCCTCAGGCGCAGTTCCGCCAGCGCCGCTTCCGCCAGCTTGCGATAGGTGGTGATTTTGCCACCGAAAACACTGAGCAAGGGTGCGGCGCCTTCGGGCGCTTCCAGCTTCAGCACATAATCACGTGTGGCTTCCTGCGCTTTGCTCGCGCCATCATCATAAAGCGGGCGGAGGCCGGAATAGGTCCAAACGATATCTTCCCGCCGGATGGGCACACGAAAATAACTGGAAGCCGCAGCGCAGAGATAGGTGATTTCAGCATCTGAAATGCGCGGCGTTTCGTGCGGATCTGCGTGATCCTCATCGGTGGTGCCGATCAGGGTGAAGTCTCGTTCATAGGGGATGGCGAAAATGATGCGCCCATCGGCATTCTGGAAGATATAGGCGCGGTCGTGATCATAAAGGCGGGGCAGCACGATATGGCTACCCTTCACCAGCCTGAGCCGTGCCGGCTGATTGCTGCCAATCACCCCATCCTGCACCTCGCCCACAAAGGGCCCGGCGGCATTAACCAAGGTGCGGGCGAGGAAGGCAGCGGGCTGGCCATGTGGCGCTTCCGCCGTGATGTGCCAAAGCGCGCCTTCGCGCCGCGCGCTAGTGACAGCCATGCGGGGCAGAATGCTGGCCCCGCGTTCCGCCGCATCCTTCGCATTCAGCAGCACAAGGCGCGAATCCTCAACCCAGCAATCGGAATATTCAAACCCGATGGCACGCCCGGGGCTGAGTGGCGCACCCAGCGGAGAGCGTGTCAGGTCAATCCGCCGTGTCGCCGGCAGCGCCTTTCGCCCACCCAGATGATCATACAAAAACAACCCAAGCCGCAGTAACCAGGCGGGCCTGAGCCCTGGGTGATGCGGCAGCACGAAGCGCAGCGGCCAGATGATATGCGGCGCAATGCCCAGCAGGATTTCGCGTTCAATCAGCGCTTCCCGCACCAGGCGGAATTCGTAATATTCCAGATAGCGCAGCCCACCATGAATAAGCTTGGTAGAATTGGCCGAAGTGCCGCCCCCCAGATCGTCCTTTTCAAACAGCAAAACGGAAAGCCCGCGCCCCGCCGCATCGCGCGCAATGCCCGCGCCATTGATGCCGCCACCAATAACGGCAACATCAAAGGGTTCAGCCGGAGATGATGATGCGCGCCAGCTCATCTGGAGTGGTCAGCATGGGGTAATGGCCAGTGTCAATCACATGCCAGCGCGCGCCAAGCTTTTCAGCGCAGCGGCGCTGATGCGCCTCACCGGGGTTTTGCGCCTGCGGGCAATAGATGACCGAGGCATTCCAGCTTTGCTGCCAGAAACTTGGTAGTTTCACTGGCTGGGTGAAGGTATTGATCGGGTGCAGAGCCATGCGATCCGCGGCCCATTCGGCCAGGCCCTTTTCCATGCCAAGAAACAGGCGGTTCAGCGCATCCTCTCGGCCCGGGCCAAGCGCGATATCCGTATTGATGGCGGCGGGGCGGGTGACGATGTCCCTGATCTTCTCACCATCCATCAGCGCCAGCGCATCAGCGAACACCAGGCGCCCAATGCGTTCGCGCGCGCGTTCTGCCGCCGCCGCCATGACCATGCCGCCGGCCGAGGTACCCACCAGCACCGCGTCGCGCAAATCATGGTAGTAAAGATATTCGGCGATTTCCTGGCCGTGGCTTTCGGTATCAATGCCAGCGCGCATCTGCGCTTGGCGTTCGGCGCAGCCATCCAGCGTTGGCGCATGCACATCATGGCCTGCCGCGCGCAGCCTTTCGGCAACGAAGCGCCAAATCCAGCCGCCTTGATAAGCCCCGTGAATCAGAACAATGCTGGCCATGCCGCGCCCCCCCCCCTGTGTTGTTTTCTTGGGCTTCAGCTAAGCGCGAAATGCTTTGCTTGGAAATGGGCGGGCTTGGCCGGGTTGCCCATGGGCGCGGCGGTGCCTGCCGCTTTCGGACGCAAGCCTGCGCGCCAGGCCGCATAAGGCTTGGGCGGGGAGGGGTGGCAGAACGCCCAAGGCAGGGTAGGTTGCGGCATGGCAAATTCGAAGGGTCCTTATCCCATGCTGCGTCGTTCCTTCCTCACCACTGCTGCGCTTGGCTTGGCTGCCCCGGCGCTCGCCCAGGCGCGGCCTTTGCGCATGATCATCCCGGTTGGCGTGGGGGGGGTGACAGATGTTGTGGGCCGCATCCTGGCTGATGCGCTGCAAACCCAGCTTGGCCGCCCGGTGGTGCCGGAAAATATCGCGGGCGCCGGCAGCACGGTGGGGGCAGCAGCGTTCCATCGCCTGCCCGCGGATGGCAATACGATTTTCATCGGCACCAATAACCACCCGGCCATGAAGGCGATTTATCCGAATTTTGCCCATGATCCCGTGACAGATTTCATCCCGCTTGCGCTGGTGGGGCGGCAGCCTTTTGTGCTGGCGGTGCACCCCGATGTGCCGGCGCGGGATGTGGCTTCGTTGCTCACTTGGCTTTCGCAGAAAAAAGAGGAAGCCAATTATGGCGCCACCAACCCCGGCGCCACCAATCATCTGGCCGGTGAATTATTCCGCCAGCTTGCGGGCGCCAGTTTCACCATCGTGCCTTATCGCACTGCGGCGAATGCCGTGCAGGATCTGCTCGCGGGGCGGATGAACCTGACCATTGATAGCCCCACCATGCTCGCGCCACTGATGCGCGACGGTAAGGTGCGCGGCCTGGCGGTGAGTTCCGCCACACCATCGGACCTTGTGCCGGGCCTGCCGGCGCTCGCCCAGGCTGGGGTGCCTGGCTATGAGGTCACGGCCTGGCAGGTGCTTTTTGCCAAGCCCGGCACGCCGGAAGAAGCGCTTGCGCCCATTCGTGAGGCGGCGCTACGCGCGGTTGCCGATCCGGCGGTGAAGCAGCGCCTGGCTGCGGCGGGGGTTGAGACCTGGCCTGATCCATCGCCTGCGGCCGCGGCGGCGCATGTGCGGGCAGAAGTGGCCCGCTGGGCGCCGATTGTCTCACGCATGAATCTCGGGGGCTGAGCCATGGCTTATGAAGGCATTCGCGCGCGCCGCCCCTTGATCATGGGCAGGCGCGGGGCGGTGGCGAGCAACCATCCGGTCGCGACCGCAGCGGGGATGGACATACTGCGCGCTGGTGGCAATGCGGCGGATGCGGCGGTGGCGATTGCCGTCACGCTTGGCGTGGTGGAGCCGCATATGTCCGGGCTGGGCGGCGATGGTTTCTACCATGCCTGGAATGCGAAAACCGACGCCAGCACCACCTATAACGGCACTGGCGCGGCGCCGGCGGCGGCGACCATTGCGCTTTATCGCGCTGCAGGCGGCATTCCGGTGCATGGCGCGCTTTCCATCCAAACGCCCGGCATGGTGGCGGGGCTTGCCGCGCTACATGGGGCAGAGGGCAACAAGCCATGGGGTGCGCTGTTCGGCCCGGCGATTGAAGCCGCGCGGGACGGTTTTGCGGCCACCCATGCTTTGCGCCATTTCGCCGGTGAAAACCGCGCGCGGTTGTCGCCAAACTTGCTAAGTGCCGCGCTATTTTTGCCCGAAGGCAAGCCACCCGCACTCGGCAACTTGCTGGTGCAGTCCGCTTTGGCGGCAACGCTGCAGCGCCTTGCCTCGGCAGGGCCCGCGGATTTCTACCAGGGCCGGCTGGCTGCCATGCTGGCGGCTGATCTGGAAAAGGCCGGCGCCCTGGTGCGCACGGCAGATTTGGCTTCGGTGACGCCGATTACCGCGCCGCTCATCGCTGTGCCCTATCGCGGTTTTGAACTGCGCCAGACGCCGCCCAATTCCATGGGCTTCGCCATGGCGCAAATGGTGCGCATTCTGGATCGCTTTGATCTTGCCCCGCTTGGCTGGGGCAGCGCGGCCTTGATCCACCTGATGGTGGAAGCCAAAAAACGCGCCTTTCTGGACAGGGAAGCCCATGCTGGCGCGGTGAACCCGCCGCTTGATAAATTGCTTTCAGTGGAACGCGCGGCGGAACATGCCGCTACCATCACCGATCAAGCGGCGCTTTTGCCGGTGCGTGGCGCGCCCGATACCGACACGACCTATTTCTGCGTGGTGGACCAAGACGGCAATGCGGTTTCCGCCATTCAATCCATCAATTCCAGCTTCGGTTCCGGCGTGACAGGGCAGGAGAGCGGCATCTTGTTCAATAACCGCATGAGCTATTGGCATTTGGATGAAGGCCATGCGAACGCACTCGCGCCCGGCAAGCGCGTGCGCCACACCATGAATGCCCCTATGTTGATGAAGGCAGGCAAGCCGTGGCTGATCTTCGGCACGCCTGGCGCGGATAATCAGGTGCAGGTGAATACGCAGGTGCTGGTCGCCTGTGCCGATTTCGGCATGGACCCGCAACAGGCGCTGGAAGCACCGCGCTGGACATCTTCCCAACCCGGCCAGGAAAGCAATTACCCCCATGGCGGGGAGGATTTGCTGACCATCGAACGCGGCATGGGGGCCGAGGTGATCAGCGCCCTTGAAGCACGCGGCCACCGCGTGAAACCCGTACCCGATCTGGAGGGGCCATGCAGTGTGGAGGCCATTCGCGTGCTGGATAATGGCGTGCGCATGGCGGCATCCGATCCGCGCCGGGATGGCTGGGCGGGGGCTTGGTGATGGCCCCCTTGTCGCCCCCCGCCCATCAAGCCTAGGCTGGTCACGGGATGCTTCATTTTTTAAGACGCCGCTTGCCGGTTGCGATTCGGGTTGCGCTGACGGTGCTGACGTTGAGCTTTCTGCTCACGCGGCTATCGGGTGATCTTGCCATTTCCATTGCTGGGCCGAATGCCAGCCAGGAAGATATTGAGCTTATTCGCAGCGCCTATGGGCTCGATAGGCCACTATGGGTGCAGTATTTCGATTGGCTCTGGCGCGCGCTTCAGGGCGATTTCGGCGATAGCTATTTCTTCAAGACACGCGTGGCGCGCCTGATCATGGAACGCATGCCCATCACCATGACGCTTGGGCTTTGCGGCCTGTTCATCGCGCTGTGTGTGGCGCTTCCCTTGGGCATTCTGGCAGCGGTCCGCGAAAATACCTGGGTGGATCGTAGCGTGCTGATGGTGGCGCTGATTGGCCAGGCCATGCCTTCCTTCTGGCTTGGGCTGATCCTGATGGTGGTGCTGGGCCTCAATCTGGGCTGGCTGCCGATCTCGGGCACCGGGTCATGGGAGCATTACGTGATGCCTTCCATCGTGCTGTCCTTTTCCGCCATTCCATCACTCATGCGCCTGACACGGAGCGGCATGATTGAAGCACTCGCTTCCGATTACATCCGCACTGCCCGCGCCAAGGGGCTTTCGCGGCTTTCCATTCTGGTGAAGCACGGGTTTCGCAACGCGGCCATCCCGGTTGTTGCCATCGCCGCGGTGCAGCTTGGCTTCATGCTGGGTGGTTCGATTGTCATTGAGACGGTTTTCGCGTTGCATGGCGTTGGCTATCTGGCGTGGGAGAGCATCAGCAAGAACGATTTCCCCGTGGTGCAGGCGGTGGTGCTGGTGCTGGCGCTGATCTATATCGGGCTGACGCTTTTGTCTGACCTGTTGAATGCCGTGCTTGATCCGCGCTTGAGGTCGGCATGAGTACGGTGTTGCAGCCTGCTGGCGCCGGTAATCGGCGGCGCATCTGGCGCAATGCGGGCACGATATTGGGCGCGGGCATTGTAGGCTTCATCACCTTTGTCGCGATTTTCGCGCCCTGGCTGGCACCCTATGACCCCTTCACCATTGATCTTGGGCGGCGCGTGATCCCGCCCATGTGGATGGAAGGCGGCACGCCGGCCAATATCCTCGGCACGGATCAATTGGGGCGGGATTATCTTTCGCGCCTGATCTATGGCGCGCGGGTTTCCATGATCATTGGGGTCGCGACCATCATCACTTCCGGCATTATCGGCACTTTCCTTGGTGTCATGGGCGGTTTTTATGGTGGGCGTGTTGATGATGCGGTCATGTTTGCCATCACGGCGCGGCTTTCCATTCCCGTGGTATTGGTGGCCCTGGCTGTTGCGGGGCTTTTGGGCACCAGCTTTACGCTGGTGATTTTGGTACTGGGGCTTTTGCTTTGGGATCGTTTTGCAGTGGTGGCGCGGTCCACCACCATGCAAATCCGCAATCTGGATTATGTGGCCGCCGCCCGTTGCGCAGGTTGTTCGCCGATGACCGTTTTGCTCAAGGAAGTACTGCCCAATATCGCGACGCATCTGGCGGTGGTCGCAACGCTTGAAATGGCGCTCGCCATTCTGCTGGAAGCCGCACTTTCCTTCCTGGGCCTTGGCGTGCCACCGCCCTTGCCATCCTGGGGGCTGATGATTTCGGAAGCCAAGGAATACATGTTCTTCAGCCCCTGGGTCATCATGATCCCCGGTATTGCGCTGTTCATCCTGGTGCTTGGCGTCAATCTTCTGGGTGATGCCCTGCGCGACATGCTGGGCACGGATCTGTCACGATGAGCGCGCTTTTGGACATTGAAGATCTGCGCGTCACCTTCGGCGGTACGGCGGCGGTGCGCGGCATTTCATTGACGGTGGAGAAGGGCGAGACCCATTGCCTCGTCGGTGAAAGCGGCTGCGGCAAATCCGTGACATCACTTGCGGTGATGGGGCTGCTTGCCAAGGGCGGCAAGCGTGACGCTGCGCGGCTTTCCTTCGCCGGTGATGATATTCGCGATTACAATGAGGCACAGATGTCCCGCCTGCGCGGCGATCGCATGGCGATGATTTTCCAGGAACCCATGACCAGCCTGAACCCAGCCTACACAGTGGGTTCGCAAATGACCGAGGTTTTGCGCCGCCATCGCGGCACACCGCGCGCCCAAGCGGTGGATCGTGCGGTGGAATTGCTGACGCGGGTTGGCATCACCGCGCCGGGTCTCAGGCTTGGGCAATTTCCGCATCAGCTTTCAGGCGGGCTTCGTCAGCGTGTCATGATCGCCATGGCGCTGATGTGCGATCCGGAATTGCTTATTGCCGATGAACCGACCACCGCGCTTGATGTGACAGTGCAGGCACAAATCCTGCGACTTTTGGCGGAACTGCAAAAGGATCTTGGCCTTGGCATTCTGCTGATCACGCATGATCTTGGCATTGTGGCGCGCGTCGCGGACCGCGTTTCTGTGATGTATGCCGGCGAAGTGGTGGAAAGCGCGCCAACGGCCGAGCTGTTTCGCGCCCCCCGCCACCCCTATACGCGCGGCCTTCTGTCCTGCGTGCCGGTACCTGGCAAGGTGAAGCGTGATGAACCGCTTGGGTCCATCCCCGGCGTCGTGCCGCGCATTCCGCCCGGCTTTACCGGCTGCGCCTTTCGGGATCGGTGCAGCTTTGCTGAGGCCGCCTGCGCTGGAACCCTTCCGCGCCGCAATGTCGGGCCCGCGCATGAAATGCTCTGCGTCCTGCCGGAAGGGGTGCCCGCATGAGCACGCCCGCAATTGAAGTGCGCGGCCTGCGGCGTGAATTCCGCGCAAGCCAAGGGCTTTTCGCACCACCGCGGCGCGTTATTGCCGTTGATGATGTCAGCTTTTCCGTCCCTGCCGGCAGCGTGCTTGGCGTGGTGGGCGAAAGCGGCTGCGGCAAGACAACACTGGCCCGCATGATCCTTGGCCTGATGGAACCCAGCGCCGGTGAGGTTTTGGTGGATGGCAAGCGGCTTGACGGTATGGATCGCCGCGCACGTGCCAGGCTGATCCAGCCCGTGTTTCAGGACCCGTTTTCCTCGCTCAATCCGCGTCGGCGTGTGCGTGATATCATCGCCATGCCGCTGGTGGCGCAGGGCAATGTTACAACGTTGGAAATTGACCGTCGCGTCGCCGAAAGCCTGGAACGCGTCGGCCTTTCCACCGAACAGGGCACGCGCTTCCCATCGCAGCTATCGGGCGGGCAGCGCCAACGTGTGGCCATTGCGCGCGCCCTGGTGCTGCGCCCGCGCATTGTTGTCTGCGATGAACCGACCAGCGCCTTGGATGTTTCGGTGCAGGCGCAAATCCTCAATCTGCTGGCGGAATTGCGGCGCGATCTGGGGCTGACCTACCTTTTCATCAGCCATAATCTTGCCGTGGTGGAACATGTCGCGAGTGAGGTGGCCGTGATGTATTTGGGCCGCATCGTGGAACGGCGCGAAAGTGAGGCGTTGTTCCGTGACCCGCGCCATCCCTATACCCGCGCGCTTCTGGATAGCGTGCTGACCCCCGAACCGGGGCTTGGCGTGCCGGATGTCGGGCTTGGCGATATCATGCCCGATCCCGCAAATATCCCGCCTGGTTGCCGTTTTCATCCGCGCGGCCCGGCCTGTTTTGCACCTTGCGCGGCGACAGCGCCGCGCATCACCAGCCTGGAAGATGGGTTGGTGGAGTGCCATTTGGCCGGCTGAGCAACAAAAAAACCCCGTCCGGTGATGTCCGGACGGGGCTGATATGGTTTACTTCCACTTCGCCAAATAGAAGCGCGGCAGTTCATCCGCATAGGTCTTGAAATCAAGCTGCTTCTGGAAGGCGTAGGTATTCACGTAAGTATGCAGCGGCACAAAATAGGCTTGTTCCGTAATGCGCTTTATCGCCGCATCATAGGCACGCTTGCGCACCGCCTCATCAGCGGAACCC
>CAIMVB010000473.1 GCA_903844785.1 uncultured Rhodospirillales bacterium
CCGCTGATCAAATCCGCGACCATGGCGCTACCGCCACGATAGGGCACATGGGTTGCCTTCACATTCGCCCCCGCCAGCAATAATTCCAAGGCAAGATGCGCCGCACTGCCACTACCAGGTGTGGCGACAGTCAAGGCGCCATCACGCTGGCGCATCAGCGCAATCAATTCCGTTAAGCTGCGCGCAGGCAAACGTGCGGTGACTTGGCAGATCATGGGCAAAATACCCACAAGACCAATGGGACGGAAATCACGCTCCACATCGTAAGGAATATTCGCTTGCAGTACAGGATTGGCCGTGAGCGGACCGCCGGCGCCGAAAAGGAGCGTATATCCATCGGCTGGCGCACGCGCGACCAGTTCCGCCCCAAGGCTACCGCCAGCGCCAGCGCGGTTTTCGATGACGATGGGCCGGCCCAAGCGTTCCGCCATGGGGCCTGCAACCAAACGCGCCAGGATATCCGTGTTTCCACCAGCGGCGAAGGGCACGATCATGCGAATGGGCCGGTCTGGATAGGCCATGGCGCTGCGAATAATGGAAGCCGCGGCCAGTGGCGCCGCCGCGCCCAATAACAGGCGACGTGAGATCATGTGCGTATCCTCCAATACCGCGTCTTTGCGCGCTCGACGGTAGGCTCGCATTGTCGCGCATGAAGGGCAAGCATGGCTTGCGGTAATGGCATCTCTGCCGCAGCATTGGCGCTTAAGCGATGGGAGAATGACCGATGGAACAGCGACCACTAGGCAAGACCGGCCTGCATGTTTCCGTGCTAGGCTATGGTTGTGGCGCCATCGGGGGCTTGATGGTGAAAGGCACCGCGGCCGAACAGGACCGCGCCATTGGCCGCGCCATTGACCAGGGCATCACGTATTTTGATACGGCATCCGCTTACGGCGATGGTGTTTCCGAAAGCAATCTAGGGCGTGCGCTGAAAGCGCTTGGCGCAAAGGTGATTGTGGGCACCAAGGTTCGTATTCGTGGGCAGCAGCGCCAGGATATTGCCGGCACCATCGCACAATCCATTGATGCAAGTCTGGCCCGGCTTGGTCGCGATAGCGTGGATATCTTTCACCTCCATGAACCAATCACCCAAGCAGGCGCGGCGCCCGATTTTACTGCCGAACAGATATTGCAGGAAGCCGTGCCGGCACTCCGCAAACTGCGCGACCAAGGCAAGATCCGTTTCTATGGAATTACAGGGCTTGGCGATGCGCCCATGCTGCGCCGAGTTTTGGATGAAGGCGGCTTTGCCACAGCGCAAATGCCCTACAACATCCTGAACCCCAGCGGTGTTACGCCACTGCCTCCAGCGTCCACCATGCCGGATCTGGGTGGCGTCATTCATCACGCGGGCAAGGCGGGTATTGGCGTCATGGCTATCCGCATTCTTGCAGGTGGTGCGCTGAGTGGTTCAGAAGATCGCAGCCCCCTTGGCGTACCAAAAGTGGAACCCATTGCCTCTGGCGCCAGTTATGCCGCGGATGTGCAAGCGGCGCGGCGCCTGCTGCCGTTGATTGAGGCCGGCTATGCGAAGGATTTGGTTGAATTGGCGCTGCGCTTTTCCGCCATGCCGCGCGAAATCAGTACGGTATTGGTGGGCACGTCCAGTATCGCGGAACTGGACCACGCTGTGGCAGCGATCAATCAAGGGCCACTCCCGGCTGAGGCCCTTGCGATGATCAGCCAGCTACAGCGTGGCTAAAGGGCGAGAGGGGTTTATGTCCCTTTTGGCAGTCCCGCGGCGCGGCATTCGGCGGCGCTGGGGCGCTTCAGGCCCATAATATCGCGCAGCGTGCTGCCGGGATATTCCTTCTGGAAGACGCCTCGGCGCTGCAATTCCGGCACGACAAGACGCACGAAATCCTCATAAGCGCCGGGGATATGCGTGGCTGCCATGACAAAGCCGTCGCAGGCGCCACCATGGAACCATTCTTCCATCTGATCCGCGACTTGCTTTGGCGTGCCGACAAAGGCGTGATGTTCATGCACGGTGCCGCGACCGGATACTTCCACAAAATCACGCACGCTGGGGTTCTTTTTGCCTGAAAGCATGATCACGCGATCACGAAAACCATGCCAGGAAAGGCCGGCCAATTCGTCATCGGTGAGTGGTTCATCATAGGGCTTGCTGCCCAGATCCCAATTCAGCACTTCAGACAATAGGGTCAGCCCATCAATAGGCCGCGCGGTTGCTTCAATCACTGCCTTTTTTTCGGCGGCCATATCGGCGCTTTCGGCGGGAATGGCGTAGCAGGCGGGCAGGATTTTCACGCTGTCTGGATCGCGCCCTTCGGCGGCCACTGCCGCACGGAATTCTCGGTACTGCTTCTTGCCATTTTCCAGATTGGGATAGATCACGAAAACAGCCTCACCCCAACGCGCGGCAAAGCTGCGGCCTCGACCGCTTTGCCCCGCCTGCAACAAAACGGGATGGCCTTGCGGTGAACGCGGCACGGTAAAGGGCCCGCGCGATTTGAAATACTTGCCCTGATGATCCAGCCGCCGCACGCCATCTGGCTTGGCGAAGGCGCCAGATTCCTTATCCACAATCAACGCATCATCATCCCAGGCGCCCCAATGGCCCATCACCACTTCCATGAACTCATCCGCGCGATCGTAACGCAGATCATGTTCCAGATGTTCGCTATGGCCGAAATTCAGCGCCTCACTATTGTTCAATGACGTCACAATATTCCAAGCCACACGCCCATGCGTCATGAGATCAGCGGTCGCGAAAAGCCGCGCCACATGATAAGGTTCGTAATAGGTAGTTGAATAAGTTGCACCCAGGCCAATGCGCTTCGTGGCGGCGGCCATCATCATCACAATGGTCAGCGGATCAAGCTTCACCGCGCGCACGCCATTGGCCACGGTATTGCGGAAATCATTCGCATAAATATCGGGCATCGCCAGGCGATCATCGAAGAAGGCCATGTGGAATTTGCCATCTTCCAGAATGCGCGCGATGCGCTGGTAGTAATCTGGCGTCAGAAAATCGCTCATGGAAGCGGGGTGGCGCCAAGAACCGGGCAGGTTGGAACAATTCTGCGCCTGCAAGAAGGCAACCATGGTCATTTGGCGTTGGGTATTTGGCATTGGTCCGGCCCTTTTCGATCAGACGGGAATATCAACATCCAGCAGCGGCGCATGCTGCTGGCAGCCATAGACATCGGTATCGCCAATGCC
>CAIMVB010000474.1 GCA_903844785.1 uncultured Rhodospirillales bacterium
GCCATTCCACCAATAGGACGGGCAAGATGTTGAGCAGCAGAAGCAAAGAATACACTCCCAAAGCCCATCCAGCTTCGCGCGTTCTTCCTTGGATTGCAGCCGTTCCGCATCGGGCGGCGGCGGCGTGTCTGACTTCAGCCAGGGCTCAACGCTGCGAAGCTGCGCATAAATCTGCGAGAGATCCGGCACCAGATCCTTCACCACCGGCATATGCGGCAGCGGGTTGATGCGGACATCGCCCTTCACTTCGTCAATCGGCTTCAGACAGGCCAGCGTATTCAGCCCATCGATATTCATGGAACATGAACCACAAATCCCCTCACGGCAGGAACGCCGGAAGGTCAGTGAGGTATCAATGTCATTCTTGATCTTGATCAGCGCGTCCAGCACCATCGGGCCGCAATCATCAAGATCAATTTCAAAATTATCCGTGCGCGGATTGGCGCCTGAATCAGGATCCCAACGATAGATCTTGAAATTCTTGACGTTCTTCGCGCCGGCCGGCGCCTTATGCGTCTTGCCCGCACCGACCGTTGAATTTTTGGGAAGCGTGAAAGTGGCCATGGTTCGGGCTCCTAGTAAACGCGTGCCTTGGGCGGGAAGACCTGCACTTCATTGGTCAGCGTGCGCATCTTCACGTCGCGATAATCAAGCTTCACCGCGCGCTTGCCATCAACCCAAGCAAGGGTGTGCTTCATCCAATTCGTATCATCGCGATCGGGGAAATCTTCCTGTGCATGCGCGCCGCGGCTTTCCTTGCGGGCATCAGCGCCAACAATCGTGGTCAGCGCATTGCCAAGCAGATTGTCCAATTCCAGCGCTTCCACCAAATCGCTGTTCCAGATCAGGCTGCGATCAGCGATTTTGATGTCTTCATAGCTGGCCGCAACCTTGCCCATCTTCTCCACCCCTTCGCGGAGCAGATCAGAAGTGCGGAACACCGCCGCATGGGTTTGCATGGTGCGCTGCATGGCCAAGCGCAATTCCGCGACCGAGGTGCTGCCCTTGGCATTGCGCACGCGATCGAAGCGATCGAGGCTCGACTCACCCGCCTTGGACGGCAGCGGCGGCTGTGACGCCCCCGGCTTGATGGTTTCCGCCGCACGATGCGCCGCGGCCCGGCCGAACACCACCAGATCCAGCAGCGAATTCGTGCCAAGGCGATTGGCGCCATGGACGGAAACGCAAGCCGCTTCCCCCACCGCCATCAGGCCAGGCACCACACGGTCCTGATCCTTCGCGGTTGGGTTCAGCACTTCGGTGTGAATATTCGTGGGAATGCCACCCATATTGTAATGCACAGTCGGCAGGATGGGGATGGGTTCCTTGGTCACGTCCACGCCCGAGAAAATCTTGGCGGTTTCTGAAATCCCCGGCAGGCGTTCATGCAGAATGGCTGCGCCCAGATGTTCCAGATGCAGATGGATATGATCCTTATCCTTGCCCACGCCGCGCCCTTCGCGGATTTCCATGGACATGGCGCGGGAGACAACATCGCGGCTCGCCAAATCCTTCGCGGTTGGCGCATAGCGTTCCATGAAACGCTCGCCTTCGGAATTGGTCAGGTAACCGCCTTCACCACGCGCACCTTCAGTAATCAAGCAGCCAGCGCCGTAGATGCCGGTTGGGTGGAATTGCACGAATTCCTGATCCTGCAGCGGCAGGCCCGCGCGCAGCACCATCCCGCCACCATCGCCCGTGCAGGTATGGGCCGAGGTGCAGGAGAAATAGGCGCGGCCATAACCACCGGTCGCCAGCACCACGCTTTGCGCGCGGAAGCGATGGATGGAGCCATCTTCCAGGCACCACGCCGTCACGCCACGGCAAACGCCCTCATCATCCATGATGAGGTCAAGCGCAATATATTCAACAAAGAACTCGCAGCCATGCTTCAAGGATTGCTGATAGAGCGTATGCAGAATGGCATGGCCCGTGCGGTCAGCGGCAGCGCAAGCGCGCATCGCTGGGGTTTTGCCGTAATCCTGCATATGCCCGCCAAAGGGGCGCTGATAGATGCGGCCATCTTCGGTGCGGCTGAAGGGCACGCCGTAATGTTCAAGCTCGATCACCGCAGGGATCGCTTCGCGGCACATATATTCGATGGCGTCTTGGTCACCCAGCCAGTCAGACCCCTTCACGGTGTCATACATGTGCCAGCGCCAATCATCTTCACCCATATTGCCAAGCGCGGCACCAATGCCGCCCTGCGCGGCAACAGTGTGGCTGCGCGTCGGGAAGACCTTGGTGATGCAGGCGGTCTTCAACCCCGCCGCCCCCATACCGAAAGTGGCGCGCAGCCCGGCGCCACCAGCGCCCACCACCACCACATCATAGGTATGGTCCACAATCCGATAGGCGCCATTGGAAGGCTTGCTGATCGCATTCATTGCTTCATCTCATCCTGCCA
>CAIMVB010000475.1 GCA_903844785.1 uncultured Rhodospirillales bacterium
GCCAAGCCCCGCCGCCACCGCGCAAGTATTGGCGGCCGATCCGCCACTGCCTTCAATGCCCGGCCCCATGGCGGCGTAAATCGCCTCAGCCTGGTCGGTGCCGATCAGGGCCATGCCGCCCTTGGCCATGCCATGTTCGGCGAGGAAAGCATCCTCGGCGCGGGCCAGCACATCCACAATGGCATTGCCGATGCCGAGAATATCGAGGCTGGGGGTGGTCATGGGCGAGGCTCCGGGAAAAGGTTGCGGCGGGATTAGCCTTGGGCAAGGGTGGCGTCCACCATGCCTCAAGCGCTTTTCCTCGCCTTTGGACAATTAGGCGATCCAGCCTTTCGCCGCCCACTGATCCTGGGTGTGCTGGGCGCTGCCTTGGCCTTTCTGGGACTGATCTGGCTGGCGGCTTGGCTTGCTGCCTGGGCTGCCGCAGGTGGGCCGGAATGGCTTGCCTGGATTACGCAAGCCGGCGGCGCGGCGGCAGGGGTATTTCTGGGGTGGTGGCTGTTCTTGCCCGTGGCGCTTGGCATTGCGGCGCAATTCACTGACAGCATCGCGGGTGCGGTGGAACGGCGCCATTACCCAAACCTGCCGCCACCATCCGGTGCTTCGGCATTGGCACAGGCGGGTTATGGCGTTTGGTTCGGCATCAAGCTTCTGCTGCTGCAAATACTGCTTTTGCCATTGTTCTTCCTGCCCCTGATTGGCGGCTTGCTGGCGTTGCTGATTGCCGCGCATGGGCTTGGTGCAGGCTTGCTCCGCGAAGTGGCGCTCAGGCGGATGAATATGGCGCATTCGCGCATCGCCTGGCAGCGCTTGCGCTGGCAAGGCTGGTGGCTTGGCTTGGCCTTGGCGCTGCTCGCGATGGTGCCACTGCTCAATCTTTTGGTGCCTGTGCTTGGCATTGCTGGCGCGACGCATTTGCTAACGCGCGGATTGCCTGGCTTGCCGCGCACTGCGTGATTAGGTGTTTTTGATACGCTCGCGTGCGCGTCTACAGAAAGCGGGGGATAACTCGGTTTCGCTGGTTGTGGGGTAGCAGAGTCGCGTGCTAGCCGAAGGCATCAAGATTGCGAATCCGCAGGGGGCCAAAATGTCGCTGTTCCGTCGCAAGGATGAAGCCATGACCACACCAGGATCGGAGCCGACCAGCGTGCAGACCGCGCGCGATCCGGACCTTGCCGTGCCGCCTTTCCGCCCTGCCGCCGTTGTGCCGCCTGTGGCCAGCGCAACCGCTGCGCCCGCCAAGCCGGGCGGCGCGCCATCGCCAACCGCGCGCCCGACCACGCCGGGCGTTGCTGGACGGACAACGGGCCGTGCTGAAGCGGGCGAAAAGCGCGTTCTGCAAATCGGCAAGGGCATCAGCATCCAGGGCAGCGTGACGGAAGCCGAGCGCATCGTCATTGAAGGCACCATGGAAAGCCAGCTTTTGCAGTGCCAGGAATTGGCCATTGGCCATTCTGGCGTCTTCAAAGGTGAAGTGCAGGTGGAAGATGCCGATATTGCCGGCGTTTTTGATGGCACACTGACGGCAACGGGCAGCCTGACCATCCGTGCCACTGGCCGCGTATTGGGTGTGGCACGGTCGCGCCGCCTTTCCGTTGAAGATGGCGGTCAGCTCTCGGGCCGGATGGAAATGATCACCGAAACGCCGTCCGGCATGCCTATGCCGGTGTCGCCGCCGGTCCGCCCGGTCGAAACCACCGAATCCTGAATTGGCGCCTAGTGCGCCAAGGGCTGCCGCTGCCAAAGCCGCCAATGCGGCGGCCCTTGCCCTTTCGGGTTATTGCGTCTTGGCCGTCCAGCCTTACTGCCTGCCTTTTGGCGGCCTTGGTCCTTAGCCCGGCCTGCCAAAAAGCCGAGGCGGATGATGCTGCGCTGGGCTTGGAACATGCCTTGCGAGACACCAGGACAAGCCTAGCGGCCCTTGGCGTATCGCCCAGCCCGGAAGCGGCGCCCGCGCATCGTGTTGCCTTGCCGCTGCCACCAACTGATTCCACGCCGCGCCGCGCGGGATCCAGCCCGCCGGCTATGGCGGCCCTGCTGCAGGGCAATGGGCCCGGAGAGGTAATCTCAGCCCTGGGTGAGCCATCGCTGCGGCGGCGGGAAGGTGGCGCTGAAATCTGGCTTTATCAGGCGCCGGATTGCCGGCTTGATCTGATTTTCTACCCGGGGGCGGAAAGCCTGCTGGTGGCGCATGCCGCCGCCAGGGCTTTTGGCGCAAGGCGGATGAGCGAAGCTGCCTGTCTGGCGGCGATTGCCGCTGCGCCGCATCCCTTGCCCTGGACCATGCTTGGCGCGGCTAGTGGCCGCTGAGAAATAATCATGAACCTTTGGTTGGATGCCTTTGTGCCGGCATTTGCGCTGCTTGGGCTTGGCGCTTTGCTTCGGCGCATCCTGCTGCCCCTGGATGCGGTTTGGGCGGGGATGGAAAAGCTGATCTATTGGGTGCTGCTGCCCAGCCTGATCCTGAGCGCGCTTGCGGAACTTGACCCGGCCAGCCTGCCGCTGGGCGCCATGGCCTTCACCATTTGGGGCGCACTCGCCACCGGCACGTTGATTTCCGTGCTGCTGGCGCGTTTCATGGGCCATGGGCATGCTGCCATGACCTCCATCCTGCAAGGCGGCATTCGCTTCAATAATTTGATGGGTTTCGCCATTGTGGGGGCGATTTTCGGCGCCGAGGGCATCAGCTTCGGTGCGGTGGCGACCGGCATCATCGTGCCCTTCGTGCAAGGTGTCACCACGCTTGCCTTCGCCATGGATGGTAGCCGCGGCAAGCCCAGGCCGCTTTCAATCCTGCGCCAGCTTATTCTGAACCCGCTGATCCTGGCCTGCATTCTGGGCTTCACTATTGCGGCCCTGGGCGGGTTTCCGCCAGGGGTGAAGCCTACCATCCAGACTTTGGGGCGGGCTTCGGTGGCGCTGGGCTTGCTGTGTGTTGGTGCAGCGCTGTCGCTGGAAAGCTTCACGGATCGTGTGCCCACCCAGGCACTGACGGGTGTGCTGAAGCTCATCGGCATGCCCGCCATTACCTATGCGCTTGGTAGTTTTGCCGGCCTGCCGGATTTGCCCTTGGCAGCGGCGGTGATCTTCATGGCCTTGCCGACGGCCGCCACTTCCTATGTCATGGCCCGCGCCATGGGGGGCGATGCCAAGCTGATGGCGGCGATCACCACAACAGAGCATATCGCTTCCATCTGCACGCTGCCCTTTTGGGTTATGCTTGTTTTGCGTTGAATGCCATTGGGCGGCCGACCAAGGCTTCCCATATCTTATCCTGTTTTGTTGAGGGAAAGGTCTGGCTGATGAAGCGAATGATTGTGCTGTTTGGCGCCTTATTTGCCAACGCTGCTGTGGCTCAAACCACAACGCCACCGGTGGCCACACAGAATGCTGCGCCCGCGCAGCAGGAACGAAGCATTTCTGAACGTGCCGGCGATGCGGTGGGTAAGGCGGCGGAAGAAACCACTTCTGCTGTTGGCCGCGCCTTGCAATGGACGGGGCGGCAATTGGAAGGCGCAGGTCAATGGACGACGCGGCAGGGCGCAACCATCGCGCCTGAGGCGCCGGCGGCAACGCCAGCGGCGCCCACAGCGCCAACCCCTGCCTTGCCGCCGCCTGTTCCGGCGCGCTGAGGCTTCACCGGCAATTTAGGCCCGGACCACCAGGACACGGGCCCAGGCGGTTACGTGCGCCTTGGGGGTGTTGTGGGCTGGCCTGAAGGCTGGCTTGGCCTGCGGGGTGCGTTGGGTGCCTGCGGACCACGCCTGGAAGGTTCAGGCATTCCGCCACTGCCAGGCGCTGTCCATGCGTGGTTGTTTTTTTGCAGGCGGTGCCACAGCGCTTCGTCACGATTGTAGAAATCCGGGCGGATTTCCAGCACGGAATCTGTCACGGCAAAAGCCGTATGATAAAGCACATATACCGGCATCGGCTTTGGCAGCGATCGGCGCTGCGTACCGCCCGTAGCGATTTTTTTGTTGATCGTGTCTAGCGGTTCTTCCATCAGCAAGGCGGCGAATTCAAGTGGGTTACGCACCCTGATGCAGCCATTGCTGATGCGCCGGTTTTCGCGGCCAAAGGCATCCTTATCCGGCGTGTCATGCAGATACACATCGAACTGGTTCGGCATTTCGAACATGACAGCGCCAAGCCCGGCCAGCGGGCCGGGCGCCTGTTCCGCTTCACCATTCGGCAGCAGAACAATTTTGTAGCGCGCCAAATATCCAGGATCACGCTGTAGAATTGGCCGTATATCCGCCTCGACGATATCCGCGGGGATGATCCAGGGCGGGTTGAACAAGGCGGATTCAATGAAGGTATTGAATTCGGGGCTTTGCTTGCGTTCTTTTTCGTCGCCCACCACAACGCGCGTAGTGAAGATTGGGCGTCCGCCGCGGTAAAGCACCAATTGCTGATCAGGCACATTCACCCAGACGCGATCCGGCGGCAATTGCCGTGTTAGCCAGCGCTGGCGTTCAAGATTGGCTTCAAAAAGCCTCATACGGCTCGTCTGGGCCCTTTCCAGCAGGCTGCCGGGTTGCAGGCGTTGCAAGGCTTGGCGCAAGGCCCTGTAGCTTGGTGTGGCGGGTGCCAGGGCTTCAATCGCTGCAACGGGATCGGGACCATCCAGGCTGGCATCCAATACTTCGGTCACATCCACCGAGTCTGGCATGAGCGCTTCACTATGCCTGCGGCGTTCGTGCGGCAGGGCGCCATAAGCCAGCGCTTCGGCATAGGTGAGCACCGCGTTGGAGAGCAGTAATTCGCGGCGCATCGTTGGAAACATATCCATCCGCCGCAGCAGGCTCGCGTGGAACCATTCAGGGTCCAAGCCATGATCGCGCGCGCGGAGTAGCCTGGCCCTGAAGGCATCGGCCTGCGCCTTGCGGGTTGCCCAGACGGGTTCGAAGCCACGGCGTTCATAGAAGCGATAGAGCAAGGGGGCGTCCAATTCCTCACCCGCAACGACGGGTGGGGGGCCATCCAGCAGGCCGGAGAGGTCACCGATGGGTGGGCCGGCAAGATCAACCGAGGCTTCGTCTTCAAATGCGCCGCAAGCCGCCAAGCCCAAAGCCGCAGCAAGTCCCAAACCGCCCTGAGCAAGGGTCGCGCGGCGCGAAATTCCAGCCAAGGGTGCCTCGGCTTGCCCCTTTTCTTCAGTTTTTCGCTTTTCCCAAAGTATCCGCACGTCATGAACTCCTGAATTTTTGGAATTCCATGTAATCGAGGATTTGACAAGATGCTCAAATTTGGTCTTGAATCGTTTTGGTTTTCTAACTCCAACCAGGTGGATGAGCAAAATGAACTCTGATTCCAAAGAAATGACCCGTAAGGATCTGATGCGTAAGGTTGCGGCCGCTGCCATTTTGGCTCCGGCTGCGCTGCTCGCGGCTTGCGCTGCTGAACCGGCGCCGGCTCCGGCCCCGGCCCCGGCCCCGGCTCCGGCCCCGGCTCGTCGGGCCCGCGGCTAATCTAGTATTGGATTTGCGCTGACTGTGATATTTTGGCAACAGGCCTTGATACACACGGCGCAGATCTAGTCTAGACAGCTAAAAGCTTAAGAAGACCCATCGCGCTTTGGCGCGGTGGGTTTTTTTATTGGCGGGCCAAGGGAGCATTTTCAAGCCAAGTGGAATCACTTGGCGGCTCGGAAAATGCGACCAAACAAATGTTTAGTGCGTTTCCGGTGACGAACATGACCGGGAGGCGCATTATGCTTCGGCGGGTAGGGTGATCTCCAGCCAGCCACGCCCATCCATGCGCGCGGTGTCACCCGGCAGCAGCAGCACCGTGGTGGTATCGCTTTCCACAATCGCCGGACCCGCAAGGGTTTGATCCGCGCCAAGTGCAGCGAAATCATAAACCGGTACTTCGGCGGGCCCAGCCTCCAGCACAATGCGCCGAGTGCCGCGTGGCGCCGCCTTTGTCCCCGCGCCCTTGCCCGCTGGTGCCGGCATGGGCGGCAAGCGGCCAATCACCGCAAGCCTGGCATTCACCAGCACCACTTCTTCCTGGCGTAGCGCATAGGTGAACAGTGCCTCATGCCGCGCATGGAAAGCATCACGCAGCCGATCCGCGAGGCCCGGCCCTTCCCAGGCGACCTGATCCAGGGGCACGGCAATATCGAATACTTGTTCGCCGTAGCGCATATCCGCAGCCCGCCTGGTTTCCACTGCGCCGCCGAACCAGCTTGCAACCCTCGCGCGGCCTTCTTCTTCCAAGGCCGCCCAAATGCCGCGCAGCGAAGCGTCATCCGGCACGCCGCCGGTATTCAATTCGCTGCGCGCCATCTCGTACCGTAAATCGGTGTGCAGCATGCCCCAGGCGGAAAGACCGGCGGCAAAGAAGGGCACGGCCACGCGCTTCATGCCGAGTTCCCGCGCCACCGCACTGGCATGCAGCCCCGCCGCGCCGCCGAAGGACAGCAGGCAGAAATCACGCGGATCAACGCCGCGCCGGACAGTCGCCACGCGAATCCCATCCGCCATGCGGATATTGGCCAGCCGATGCACGCCCGCCGCTGCGGCCATGGCATCCAGCCCGAGCTTTGCGCCAAGCGTGGCGAAGGCACGCTCCGCCGCCGCCATATCCAGCTTGCGCTTGCCGCCCAGGAAATTCGCGGCATCCAGATAGCCGAGCACCAGATTGGCATCTGTCACCGCCGGTTCTGTCCCGCCCTGCCCATAGGCCGCTGGCCCTGGCACCGCACCCGCACTGCGCGGCCCGACTTGCAGCGTGCCGCCCGCGCCGACATGGCCGATGGAACCGCCGCCGGCGCCCAGCGTCACGATATCCAGGCTTTCGAGGGCGATGCGTTCACCTGCCACATCACGCCCGCGCCCAAGCGCTGCATCGCCTTCCTGGATTAGCGCAATATCGGTGGAGGTCCCGCCGACATCAAAGGTGATCAAATCCTGCCCCAGCCCGCGTTCAGCCAAGGCCACGCCCGCCGCAACGCCCCCAGCCGGGCCTGACAAAGCCGTGCCCGCCGCCAGCCGCGCCGCTTCTTCCACCGGCGCCACCCCACCATGGGAGAGGATCACGAACACCGGCCCGCCATAGCCCGCCTGTTCCAAGCGCCCACGCAACCGCGCCAAATAACGCGATACAATCGGCCCCACATAGGCATTCACCGCTGCGGTCGAAAACCGCTCAAATTCCTTGATCTGCGGCAGAACTTCAGCGGAGGTGGTGACGAAAACGCCCGGCAGCGCGCGGCGCAACGCCTCGGCCGCCGCGTTTTCATGCCGCGCATCGCGCCAGGAATGGAGGAAACACACTGCGACCGCTTCAACATTTTCCGCGCGCAATTGCGCGATGGCGGCATCGAGCGAAGCCTGATCCAGTGGGGTTTCCACCCGCCCATCCGGGCGCAGCCTTTCGCGCACCGAAAACCGCAAACGGCGCGGCACCAACGCCGGTGCAGCAGCCAGACGCATATTGTAGCGCTCAGGCTTCAACCCTTCACGCATTTCAATCACATCGCGATGCCCTTCCGTGGTGAGCATCGCAATCTTCGCCCCCTTGCGTTCCAAAAGCGCATTGGTGGCAACCGTGGTGCCATGGACGATGCGTTCTGTCTGGCGCAGCAGACCAGGAAGCGTCACGCCCAGCGTTTCCGCGAGAACCGCCAGCCCCGCGACCACGCCCTCGGATTGATCCGCCGGCGTGCTGGCAGCCTTGGCTAAAGTTGTGGTGCCATCAGCGGCGACACAAACCACATCGGTGAAGGTGCCACCGACATCAACGCCAATACGATAGGTCATACCAAACCCTCCGCCGCATCAGCCGCGCGCGCGGTAGGATCGCGTTTTTCCGGTGGCCCCCAACCGCCGCCGCCGCCGGAGAGCACATGCAAGGTATCCCCGGGTGCCAAGGGAATACCGACTTCCTTGGTGCGCAAATCGCGTGCTGTGCCATCGGCGCGTTCCAGCCGATAATGATGCGGCAGGCCATCCCGGCCCCCCAACATCCCCGCTGCGCCATAGCGCACACCATCGCCCGCGGTATTCGCCACTGAGGGGCCATCGGTTTCCAGCTTCAGAACAAGATCACCACCAAGCCCGCCGCGATAAGTGCCATCACCCGCACTACCCGGGCGGAATTCATGACGCGCGAAATAAAGCGGGAAACGCGCTTCTGCCATTTCCACGCTGCCGAATTTCAAACCACCGGCGGAATGCCATTCGCCCGCAGTGGACCAGCCATCGCCGCCGGAAGAACCGCCGCCCCCTGGCCGCGCATGGAACATGTGCCAGACAAAAAAGCGCCCAGGCCGGCGTGGGTCGCGCCCTTTGATCGCCACGCGAAAGCGCCTTCCCCAACCGCCCATGGCGCGATCCGGGCAAGCATTCGCCAATGCTTTCACCACCGCTTCAACGATTTCATTCGAACAATGCGAAGTACACATCGTCACCGGCGCGCCTTCACTCGCCCACACCACCGTGCCTTCGCGTGCCTTGATGGTCAGCGGCCGGAAGCAGCCATCATTCTTTGCCACCTCAGGATCAAGCAGAAAAGCGAGCGCCATGCGCACCGCACTCGCCATATTGGGATAGGATGAATTGACGAAGCCCGGCGTTTGCGGCGCGCTTTCCGTGAGGTCCACGGTCAGATGATCACCCTGTTTCGTCACGCGCGCGCGAATGGCGATATCATTACCGCCAAAGCCATCATCATCCAGAAACGCCTCACCAAGCCAGGTGCCATCCGCCCAGGTAGAAATGATGCGCCGCGTGTGTGCTTCCGCGAGCGCTAGAATGGCATCCACCGCCGCCACGGTGGTATTCGCGCCATAGCGCGCGAGTAGGGTAAGCAGGCGCTTTTCGCCGAGATGCGCGGCACCGATCATGGCCATCAGATCACCACGCACATCACGCGCGAGCCGCGTATTGGTGATGATCATGCGCACCAAATCCTCGCGCGGCACGCGGCCTTCGCCCAGCAGAATGGGCGGTACGCGCAGCCCTTCCTGCCAAATCTCGGTCGCGCCTGGATTATAGCCGCCATGTGTCGCGCCGCCGATATCCGTGTGATGCGCGCGCACGACCGACCAGAACACAAGGCGCCCTTCGGCAAAGACCGGTACAATGGCGGTCAGGTCCGGTAAATGCGACCCGCCATGATAGGGGTCGTTCAGCAGATAGATATCGCCTTCCTTCACGCTATCGCCAAAGGCATCGCGCACTGCCTGTACGGCAAAGGGCATGGCGCCGACATGCACCGGGATGTGATCCGCCTGCGCCACCAGCCGCGCTTCGGCATCGCATAGTGCAATCGAGAAATCGCGGGACGAGTTCAGGATTTGCGAATAGGCGGTACGCAGCATCGCCTCTCCCATTTCCTCCACAATGGCGCGGAAGCGGTTATCGAGGACCGAGAGCGTGACGGGATCAGGGGCGGTTTTCATGGGGTGAAGGCTTCCCCCGAAGCCCCGCCGCGTCAAGGCTTCGCAGCGGGGCAAAACAGGGCCATGATCCGGAAAACCGTGAAGGAGGAAACCATGGCCGTTCATGTCGCCACACCCGACCTCAAAATCCTGGCCGAGGGGCTGCGCTTCCCCGAAGGCCCCGTTGCCATGCCGGATGGGTCTGTGGCGCTGGTGGAGATTGAAGCGCGGCGCATCACGAAAGTGGCGCCGAATGGCAGCAAGACCACCATCGCGACGGTGGAAGGCGCGCCGAATGGCCTGGCGCTGGGGCCGAATGGCAGTTTTTACGTCTGCAATAATGGCGGCTTCACCTGGCATGAGGAGCCGGGGATTTTGCGCCCGAGCGGCCAATCGCCGGATTATGCCGGTGGCCGCATTGAAAAGATTGATGCCGCCACCGGCAAGGTGGAAGCGCTGATCCGCGTGTGCGATGGGCGGCCTTTGCGTGGCCCGAATGATCTGATGTTCGATGGCAAGGGTGGCTTCTGGTTTTCCGATCTGGGCAAGGTGCGCGCGCGGGATCGCGATCATGGCGGTGCTTATTGGGCATCGGAAGATGGATCGCGCGTGGTGGAAGCGGCCTTCCCCGTGTTCGGCGGCGCCAATGGCATTGGC
>CAIMVB010000476.1 GCA_903844785.1 uncultured Rhodospirillales bacterium
CCATCCGCGCCGATCCGCGCTTCAAGCCGCCAAGCGCCTTCGCGCAGCATGCCGGCGGTCAGGTTTTCGGCCAGCCATTCGCGCGGCTTGGGGGCAATGCTGGGCGGCCAGTAATGCGGCAGATCGGCGATATCCAAACCGCTGAGCCTAAGATCAGCCGCCATCTGCCAAAAGCCATCCTGCAAGCGGGCCTCGCCCATTGCGCGAAGCGCTGGCGGGGGGCTGGCACCAGGGCGCGGCGATGGCACGGGCGAAAGATCCAGCCTTTCCACGCGCAGCACTTCCCCCGCCATGGTCGCATCCAGCAACATGCCGGCAAAGGGCAAATCCCCGCCATCATCCGGGATATGCAGCACCCCAGCGCCCGCGCGCAGCCGCCCCATTAATAAATCTGGCTTTGGCGCGCCGGCGAAGCGCGCGATCAGGGTGATTTCCGCCTCTGCGTCCAGCGCCGCCAAAGGCGCCAATTCTGGGCTGGCTTTGGCAAGTGCGGCGGGGTGGATGCCGCGCGCGGTGAAGGAAGCCTCCCCACGCCAAAGCGCGCGATCCAGCTTGCCGGCAATGTCTACGGGAATGCGCTGATCGGCCAATCCCAGCAGGGCCTGTCCGGTAAGCTCCAACCCGCCCGCGGCGCGGCGTTGCAGGACCAAGGAGGCAAGGCTCGCGCTGATAACGCGGCCAGAACCCTCATCGGAAAGGATCAGCTTCGTTTCCAGCAGGGCGATGCGCCGGACAGCCGATAGGGCGGTTTCCTCATTGGGCGGCTCAAGCCACGCGGTAATCATCTCAGTCAGCGCATCAAGCGCGGCTTCCGGGGCCGCAGTGCCTTCGCCCGGCTTGGCGGCGGAAAGGCCAAGCGTAAGGCCCCCCGCCGCATCCCGGTTCGCGAGCAAGCTAAGCCCACGCAATTCCAAGGCGCGCAAGGCGATATGCCCGCGCAGCAACCCACCCGCCGAAATTGAGGCATCCACCCGTGGCAAAGCGGCAATCAGCCCATCATCCTTGTCCGCCAGCCTGATATCGGCAAAGGCTACCGCAATCGGGGAACGGTGCCCCTCCCGCCAGCCGGCCCAGGAAATGGAGGCCTCAGCGATATTGACCTTTTGGCCAGCCAGGGCCTGATTGGCGGCAATTTCCGCTTGGCGGGCGAGCCAAGGCAGGGTGATCGGGCCCTGTTCAAGCCGCCAGACAAGCCCCGCAATTGACAGGGCCAGGACAAGCAGGAGCGTCATGCAGACCCTGGCCAGCAGTTTCAAACCCCGCCCCGCTTGACCTGCGACCCGCCTCACTCTTTCCCTAGGCTCCCATGACCCTTGCCCCAGCAGCTTTCCCCCTGCCGCGCGGATTCGACAAGGCCGCCGCCGCGCTCGCCCAGGCACATTTCAGCGACAAGGGCGCGGCAGAGCGCAGCTTCGCCGAAAGCGCAGAGGGGGTGTCGATATTGGAAGCGCTTGGCGGTCATAGCCCCTATCTAGCCGATTTGGCGGTCAGGGAGTCAGCCACCCTGCTTTTCATGGCGGAACGCGGCCCGGATGAGGCCTTTGCCCGCACCATAGACCCGCTGACGCGGCTGGACCCCGCAACCCCACGCCCCGCTTTAGCTACGCTGTTGCGCCAGGCCAAGCGCCAAGGCGCGCTGGTGGCGGCACTTGCCGATATTCGCGGGCTTTGGGGTCTGGACCGCGTGACCGGCGCGCTTTCCGAATTGGCCGAAATCAGCATTGATGCCGCCTGCGCCCATTTGCTGCGTGATGCCGCAGCGCGCGGCGATTTGCGCCATACCGGCGGGGCCAAAACAGAAGCGAAATCCATCGGACGGCAATCCGGGTTGGTCATTCTTGGCATGGGCAAGCTTGGCGCGCGGGAATTGAACTACTCATCCGATGTGGATTTGATGGTGCTGTATGATCCCGCCGCCGTGCCGGACCCGGATCGTGCCCAGGCGATTTTCGTGCGCATCGCGCGCGATCTGGTGCGGTTGATGGAAGAACGCACTGCCGAGGGCTATGTGTTTCGTACGGATTTGCGCCTGAGGCCTGATCCTGCCGCGACACCGCTTGCGGTCTCCATCCCCGCGGCCATCGCGTATTACGAAAGCATGGGCCAGAATTGGGAACGCGCCGCCATGATCAAGGCGCGGCCTGTCGCGGCGGATCGCGCGGCGGGGGATGCATTCCTGCGCGAAATTCGCCCCTTTGTCTGGCGGCGATACCTGGATTTCGCGGCGGTTGCGGATATTCATTCCATCAAGCGGCAAATCCACGCCCATAAGGGGGCCAAGGGCGCGCATGATACGGTGCAATTGGCCGGGCATGATGTGAAGCTTGGCCGCGGCGGCATTCGTGAAATCGAATTCACCGCGCAGGTGCTGCAATTGATCTGGGGCGGACGCGACCCTGCGCTGCGTGATCCCACCACGCTTGGCGCGCTTTCCGCACTTGCGGGGGCGGGCAAGATCGAACGCCGCGCGGCGGCGGATTTGGCGGATGCTTACGGTTTCCTGCGCCGCCTGGAACATCGGCTGCAAATGGTCGCCGATCGGCAGACGCATCGGCTGCCGGAAGATGAGGAAGGGATAGCGCGCATCGCTTCCTTCCTCGGCTACGCCGATAGCGCCAGTTTTGCCGAGGATTTCGTGCATCATCTGCACCGTGTGGAACAGCATTACGGGCGCATGTTTGAAGCGGAACCTACACTGGCAGCAGATACGGTCCAGGGCGATTTGGTGTTCACAGGTGTGGAGGATGACCCCGCCACCATCGCGACACTCCGCGCCATGGGTTATGGCAATCCAGGCAGCATCGCGGCCACCGTGCGCGGCTGGCATCATGGCCATACGCGCGCCATTCGCAGTGAACGCGCGCGCGAATTGCTGACGGCGCTGATGCCAAGCTTGCTGGCCGCCTTCGGCAGGCAGCGGGACCCGGATGCGGCGCTGATGCGCCTTGATGCGCTATTCGGGCGGCTGACGACCGGTGTGCAGGTACTCAGCCTTTTGCATCGCAACCCGCCGATGCTGGAAAGGCTCGCCGGCATTCTGGGTGCGGCGCCGCAATTGGCGGATCATTTGGCGCATCATACCGCAGCACTTGAAGGGCTTCTGGTGGGGGCTGGTGGAGCCATTGGCAGCGCCGCCACTGCCCTTCCGGCCTTGGTGAAGGAAGCGCGGTATTTTGAAGAAGCCATGGAAGCTTCCCGCCGCCTGGTCCAGGAAGGCAAATTCGACATTGATGCTGCCACGCTTGAAGGCGCCATAGACCCTGATGCGGCGGGGGAAGCGCGCAGCGCCCTGGCCGATGCCGCGATATCATCCCTGCTGCCGCATGTGACAGCGGAGTTCGCCGCGCGCCACGGCGTGGTGAAGGGTGGGCAGCTTGCCGTGGTGGCTTTGGGCAAGCTTGGCGGGCGGGAAATGCTGCCCGGGTCTGACCTTGATTTGATCCTGGTCTATGATCATGCGGCGGAAGCCGAGGCGAGTGAGGGCAAGACCAAGCGCGGCGCCGCCCCCATCCGCCCTTTGCCAACCATCCAGTATTTCACGCGCCTTGCGCACCAGATGGTTGGTGCCATCACCGCGCCGGGGGCCGAGGGCAAGTTATACGAAGTGGATATGCGGCTAAGACCTTCGGGATCAAAGGGGCCGGTGGCGGTCTCGTTAGGTGCGTTTCAGCGCTACCAGGCGGAAGATGCCTGGAGTTGGGAACGCATGGCGCTGACCCGAGCGCGGGTTGTTGCGGGGCCACCGGCGCTGGCGCGGCGGATTGGCGCGGCGATACGCGCCGCACTCGGCAATCCGGAAAAGGCCAAGACCGCCATTGCCGATGCGCTGGCCATGCGGCTTCGCATGCTGCGCGAATTGCCCGGCGATGGGCCGTGGGATGTGAAGCTTTCCCCTGGCGGGCTGGTGGAGGTGGAATTCATCGCCCAGGCGCTGCAATTGCACCACGCCCCGCGCCACCCGGAAGTGTTGGCGCCGACCACGCGCCTTGCGCTTGGCAACCTTGCCAAGATCGGCGCTCTCACGGCCGAGGAAGCCCAAGGCCTGATCGCCGCCGAAAGGCTATGGCGCGGCATCAGCGGCATACTGCGCCTGACCCTTGGCCCCTGGCGGGAGGATAAGCTGCCTGAACCGGCGGCTTCCGCCGTGCTGCGGGTTGCGGCCCCGCTTTGCGCCAGCCCGCCCGTTGACCTTCCGGGGTTGCGCGCACAGATGGAAGCCAGCGCCGCTTTGGTGCGCGGGGTTTTCGAAGCCCGGCTTGGCCGGCTGGATCAGGGGAATCGAACATGAGCGAATTGGCCGAAGGCAAAAAGGCACCCGCCTTCAAAATGGCAGCAAGCGGCGGGCGGGAAGTCTCCGCGGCGGCGCTGAAGGGCAAGCCCTATCTGCTGTATTTCTACCCCAAGGCGGATACGCCTGGCTGCACCAAGCAGGCTTGCGGCGTGCAGGAAGCGCTGCCGCAACTCGGCAAGCTTGGCCTGACGGTGATTGGTGTTTCACCCGATGCCATGCCGCCCATTGAAAAATTCGCCAAAAAATATGGGCTGGAATTCCCGCTGGCCTCAGACCCCGAACACAAGACCGCCGAGGCCTATGGCGTTTGGGTCGAAAAATCCATGTATGGCAAGAAATACATGGGCATGGAGCGTTCAAGCTTTCTGGTCGGCGCCGATGGCAAGATCGCCAAAATCTGGCGCAAGGTGAAGCCCGAAGCCCATGCGGCGGAAGTGCTGGCAGCGGCGAAGGCACTAGGCTGAAGCAGGCACGGGCCTATTCTTCTTCCTTGCCTTCGATTGTGGCGAAAACGGCCTCTGCCCGCTTGAAAATTTCTTCGGCATTCTGGCGCTTGGCGGGATCGGTTTGCTTGTCGGGATGGTAGCGTCGGCGAAACGCGCGGCGCGCCTCCACAATCAGCCAAAGCGGCGCATTGGGGGCCAGATAAACCCGCGCATGCTGGCTGCCATCGGCCGGCGTTTCCTTAAGCTGCTTCAATTCAGCTTCGGCATCGGCCAGGCGCTTACGCAGCACGGCGATTTCTTCTGCCGCAATCGCCAAGTAGCGGCGCATTTCCTCGGGCGGGGCGCCCTTGCCAGGCAGCTTGGTCAATATCGCGGAAAGGTAGTTTTCGATTCGCCGCGCCATCACCTTGGCCCGCGCCCCCGGGCGGCGTTCGGTTTCGATCATCAATTGGGAAAGCAGAACCCGATCAGTCTTATGCTGTGCCGCGTGTTCGGCCAGTTGTTCCAAGGTCCATTCCCTGAAGGGCCTGTCATCGGCCATGCTTTCCCGAAACCCTTTCTACACGCGGCGCGGCCTGTTTGAGGCCGGACTGAACCATGTTGGCGAATGAAGCCTTGGAAGCATAGCGCCAAGCCCCGCTTCGCAGAAGCGCCGCAATAGGCGAAACTGCGCCATGACCTTCCGGGAGATGCCGCCATGACCCCCACCCTTCGTCGCCGCAGCCTGCTTTTCGCCGCCGCCAGCCCACTTGCCGCCCCTGCCTTGGCCCAGGCGCCCTGGCCCGCACGGCCCGTGCGGATTGTGGTCCCCTTCCCGCCGGGCGGTTCGAATGATGTGGTGGCCCGCCCCCTGGCGGAACGCCTGCAAGCGCAGCTTGGCCAACCGGTGGTGATTGACAATCGCGCTGGCGCGGGTGGCGCCATTGGTGCCACTTCCGTCGCGCAATCGGCACCTGATGGCTATACTTTGATGGTTTCATCTTCGTCTTTCGCAACAACTTCAATCACCCAGCGCGTGCCCTGGGGCGTTTTGGAGAATTTCACACCGGTTGCCATGCTCGCGCGGTCGCCCTTCATCGTGCTGGTGCATCCGGATTTCCCGGCGCGCAGCGTGGCTGATCTGGTGCGTATGGCGCGGGAAAGACCGGGGGCGATTGATTACGGTTCTTCTGGCCCTGGCGGGATCAATCATTTCGTTACGGAATATTTTTGCCTGCGCGCCGACATTAAAATGAACCACGTGCCCTATCGCGGTATGCCACCTGCAGTGACGGATTTGGTGGCAGGCCATATCCCCGTGCTGATCACCACCATGCCAAGCGCGGCTGGCGTGGTACGCGAAGGCCGCGTGCGGCTTTTGGCCTATACCGCGCCTGGGGCGCCCGAGGGCTCACCACCCGCCCCCACGGTGAAGGAGGCCGGGATTGATTATGAAAGCGACATCTGGTGGGGCCTATTCGGCCCGCGCGGCCTGCCGCCCGAAATTCTCGCCCGCGTGAATTTGGCAGCCAATACTGCCTTGGCAGACCCCGAAATGGCCAAGCTATTGCAAACCGAAGGGGCGCGGCCTTCGCCGGCAACACCGCAAGCCTTTGCTGAAATCCTGCGCGTTGAACTCGCCCGTTGGCGCGAAGTGGCGGCGGCGGCAAATATCAAGCTGGATTGATCTGATGGTAGAAATGCATCGCAAGAATTTTGACCCTGCCGCGAAAGGCGCCATGGATGGCGTTCGGGTGGTGGATCTTTCGCGCCTGGTTGCCGGCAATATCCTGACCAAGGTTTTCGCTGATCACGGTGCGGAGGTGATCAAGGTGGAACCGCCCGAAGGCGATACGCTGCGCGCCTGGCGCGTGGGCGGGGTGGAGACAAGTTGGAAAACCATTTGCCGCAACAAGAAAAGCATTTGCCTTGATCTGAAAAACCCGGAAGGCATCGCCGCCGTGCGCGCTTTGGCCCGCGATGCGGCGATGCTGGTGGAAAGCTTTCGGCCCGGCGTGCTGGAAGCCATGGGGCTTGATCCCGAAAGCCTGCTTGCCGCCAATCCGCGCCTGGTGATCGCGCGGGTTTCCGGCTGGGGGCAGGATGGGCCATATCGGCACAAGCCAGGCTTCGGTACCTTGGTCGAAGGCTATTCCGGCTTCGCCGCCATCAATGGTTTTGAGGATCGTGAACCGGTACTGCCACCCATGTTCATGGGGGATGCCTATGCCGGGCTTTATGGATCAGCCGCCGCCATGATCGCGCTGCGCCATGCGGAAGCGACGGGCCAAGGGCAGGTGATTGATATTTCGCTGTTTGAGCCTTTGTTCAGCGTGCTGGAACCACAAGTGGCGAATTGGCGCCTGACGCGCAAACGCAAGCCGCGCACCGGCAGCCGCAGCACCAATACATCGCCGCGCAATGCCTATCGCACCCAGGATGGCGGCTGGGTTTGCCTTTCGGCTTCCACGCAAGGCATGACGGAAAAGCTGCTGCGGTCCATTGGGCAGGAAGCGCTGATTACGGACCCACGCTTCGCCAATAACCCGGCACGTGTGCAAAACTGGCAGGAACTGGATGCCATCATTGGTGGCTTCATTGCCGCGCGCAGCCTGGCTGAGAACCTGGCGCATTTCGACAAGGCCGGCGTCACCATCGGCCCCATCATGGATACCGAAATGCTGGATAGCGACCCTTACGCCATTGAACGCGAAGCACTGATTGAAGTGCCGGACGCGGATATGCCGGGCGGCTGGCTGCCGATGCATGGCATGGTGCCTCGGCTTTCGGGAACACCTGGGATTTTGGCGCGGCCTGCGCCCAAGCTTGGCGAGCATAATGCGGAAGTGCTGGAAGCGGCGCTGGGCACGGCACATTTCCAGAAATTGCGTGAAGTCGGGGTGATACGCGGATGAGCAAGATGTTTGATCTGACCGGGAAAAATGCGCTCGTGACCGGGTCTAGCCAGGGGATTGGCTTCGGTCTTGCGCGCGGGCTCGCGGAAGCGGGGGCAAGCGTCATCATCAATGGGCGCGATCCGGCGAAGCTTGCCACCGCGCAGCAACGCTTGCGCGATTTGGGCATAGAAACCACCGCCTGCGCCTTTGACGTGACAGATCCAAAAGCGGTGGAAGCCGGCTTTACCGAAATTGAAAATCGCTGCGGCCAGCTTGATATTCTGGTCGCCAATGCGGGTATCATGCGCCGTATGCCAGCCGTGGAAATGCCCCCCGAAACCTGGCGCGAAGTGCTTGGCACAAACCTTGATGGCGTCTGGTATTGCTGCCAAGCCGCCGGCAAACGCATGGTGCCGCGCGGCGCGGGCAAGATCATCACCATCTGTTCCGTACAAAGCGAATTGGGCCGCCCCACCATTGCCCCCTATGCCACCAGCAAAGGCGCGCTACGTATGTTGACGCGCACACTTTGCGCCGAATGGGCGAAACACGGCGTTAATGTGAATGGCGTGGCGCCGGGCTATTACGAAACCGAGTTGACCAGCGCCCTGGTGCAGAACCAGGAATTCAATGATTGGCTCTGCAAGCGCGTGCCCGCCGGGCGCTGGGGCAAGGTAGAGGAATTGGTGGGCGCCACCGTCTTCCTCGCCTCCCCGGCATCAAACTTTGTGCATGGCCATCTGCTTTACGTGGATGGCGGCATGACGGCAGTTGTTTAACCCGCGCGCGCGATCAGTTTCTTCGCGCGCTCCACAATGGGCTTATCAATCATATCGCCTTCAAAGGCGACCGCGCCCTTGCCTTCCGCCAGCGCGGCATCAAAGGCAGCGACCAGGCGCTTGGCGCGTTCAACTTCTTCGGGCCGCGCGCCATATTCTTCATTGATGATAGCCACCTGCGAAGGATGCACGCAGGAAGCGCAGGCAAAGCCAATGGCGCGGGAACGGCGCAGCATGGCGCGGTAGCCATCCAAATCCTTCAAGCCCGCGACCGTGCCAATGAAGCCAAGCGGCAAGATCCCCGCGCCACGCGCCGCAATCAGGCCAAGGCGCTTCGGTAAATCCAGCGCATCGGGCGTGGGCTCGGCGCCAAGATCGGTCGCCAAATCCTCTCCACCCACACCAAGGGCTACAATGCGCGGATCGGCGCTCGCAATCGCATCCGCCTGCCGCAACGCGGCCGCGTCTTCGATCAGCACGATGAACCTCAGCGACCCGATTTCACGCCCCGCCGCCAATTCAGATTCGGCGGCGAGTTCCGACAGCAGGCGCACATGATCCGCGCCCATCATCTTGGTGCAGATCACGCCATCCGCACCCGCCGCGGCGGCTGCCGTGATATCCTCGGCGGCCATGCGGAGCGGGCGATTGATCCGCACCACAATATCCGCGCCATTCTGCCGTGCACTGGCCGCGGCAGCCGCAAGCCCGGCCCGCGCGCGCGCCTTGGAATCAGGAGCCACGCCATCTTCCAAATCAAGAATAATGGCATCCGCGCCGCGTTCATGCGCCTTGGCGACAAAGCGTTCCTCGCTGGCTGGCACGTAAAGCAAAGAACGCCAATTCGGCAGGTGGCGGTTCATGGCAAAATCTCCGACCCCGGCACAATGCCCTTGGGCAGGCTGGCGGCGTGGCGCGCAATCTCTCCGGGGCGGGCCAGCCAAATCTTATCGCGCTGCGTCAAAATATGCTGCATGGCGCGGCGGAAGGGGCGCAGACGGAAGGGCTGGCCGATGATGAAAGGGTGCAGCACGATGGAACAAACCAGCGGCATATCGCGCGACCGATCCAGCATTTCATCGAATTGATCCACCACCATATCGGCGAAATCCCGTGCTGCCTGCTGGCGGAAAATGGCCACCGGGCTGTCATTCACTTCAACCGAATAGGGCACAGAAAGCATTGGCCCGGCGCGGGTTGTCATCCAGAAGGGCTGGTCATCCGCCGGCCAATCCATGACATAGCTGAAGCCTTCTTCCTTCAGCAGATCAAGCGTTGTCGCGGATTGCGTAATATAGGGGCCAAGCCAGCCATCCGGGGCCTTGCCAGTGTGGCGAATAATCGCCTCACGGCTTTCGGCAATCAGGCGGCGTTCATCATCTTCAAACAGGATATCCTGGCGTTCGGCATTGGTGCGGCCATGGCCGATGAACTCATCGCCGCGCTTCATCAAAGCGGGCGCAATTTCCGGGCAGGTATCCAAAACCAGCCCATTCACATTATGCGCGGCGGGCAGGCCATATTCATCGAACATGGCGAGCATGTTCCAAAGCCCGACGCGATTGCCGTAATCCCGCCAGGCGTAATTGCGCTGGCTTTGCGGCGCGGCGGCGCCGGTGCTGTCACTGCCAAGCCCGGCACGGAAGGCGAAGGCTTCGATATTATTGCACAGCACAACCGCAAGCCTGCTGCCATTGGGCCATTCATAGGTGGGGCGGTGGGGGATGGCGCTATGCTGATAGCGCCCATGGGTTGGCAGTTTCATGGCTGGTCTCCAAAACTTTGTCCGGGACGCTAAGGCCGGGGGCTGGCCCCGTCAAAGCAGCCAGCCCCCTTTGCAGGGCCGCCCCGCCATGCGCTACTTATACTGAGAAGACTGGAGGAACGGCTGATGCCAGACGGGAGCACCACGGACCGAATCGCCTATTCGGCGCCGATCGGCGATGAGGTGAAGACCACCACCTGCTATATGTGCGCCTGTCGCTGCGGCATTCGCGTTCATCTGAAGGATGGCCGGGTGCGCTATATTGAAGGCAATCCCGATCATCCGGTGAATAAGGGCGTGCTCTGCGGCAAGGGCAGCGCCGGCATCATGACGCAATATAGCCCGGCGCGCTTGCAGGCCCCCTTGAAGCGCATCGGCCCGCGTGGTTCCGGCGACTATGCCGAGATTTCCTGGGATGAGGCGATGGAAATCGCCACCAGCGCGCTGCGGAAGGTGCGGGAAACTGACCCGAAGCGCCTGGCCTTCTTCACCGGGCGCGACCAATCGCAATCACTGACGGGCTTTTGGGCGGCGCAATTCGGCACGCCCAATTTCGCGGCGCATGGCGGGTTTTGTTCCGTCAATATGGCTGCTGGCGGGCTTTACACCATTGGTGGTTCCTTCTGGGAATTTGGCGAACCCGATTGGGAACGCGCGAAATACCTGCTGATCCTTGGCGTGGCGGAGGATCATGATTCCAACCCGATCAAAACCGGGCTAGCGGCGCTGAAGAAGCGCAACGCCAAGGTGGTTTCAGTCAATCCGGTGCGTACTGGCTATTCCGCCGTGGCCGATGAATGGGTGGGAATCCGCCCCGGCACGGATGGGCTTTTCGTCATGGCGCTGATCCATGAATTGCTGCGCAATGACCGAGTGGATGCGGAATTCCTGGTGCGCCACACCAATGCGCATTGGCTGGTGGTGCGTAATCCAGGCGGCGCGGATGATGGGCTTTTCGTGCGTGATGCTGATGGCAAGCCACTAGCCTGGGACCGTGCACAAGGCGCCATGGATGCGGCAGCGGCCGATCTTTCCCCCGTGCTTGTTGGCGATTTCACCCTGCCTGATGGCCGCAAGACGCGCCCCGTTTTCCACCTGATGGCGGAACGCTATCTGGGCGCTGAATATGCGCCGGAAGCGGTCGCGGAACGCTGCGGTTTGGATGCGGAACGCATTCGCCGCATCGCAACCGAAATGGCCGATGTCGCCTTCAACCAGACCATCACCTTGGATCAGCCCTGGACCGATACGCTCGGCCGCCGGCATGAGAAAATGGTGGGGCGGCCCGTGGCACTGCATGCCATGCGCGGCATCAGCGCGCATTCCAACGGCTTTCATACCTGCCGCGCTTTGCATATTCTACAAATGTTGCTGGGCGCTATCGATACGCCAGGTTCCTGGCGCTACAAGGCGCCCTTCCCGCGGCCCATTCCGCCCGGCCCCGGCCCTGCGGGGAAGAATTCCAAGCCGAATACGCCGCTTGCCGGCAATATCCTTTCCTTCACCCATGGGCCGGATGATTTGCTGGTCAATGATGATGGCTCGCCCATTCGCATTGACCATTCCTTTTCCTGGGAAGCGCCGCTTGGTCTGCATGGCATGATGCATACCGTGATCGGCAATGCGGCGAAGGGTGACCCTTACAAGATTGATGTGCTGTTCATGTTCATGGCGAATATGGCCTGGAACAGCGCGATGAACCCGCTGGAGACGATTGAATGCCTCACGGCCAAGGATGAAAGCGGCGAATACGTCATCCCAACCGTGATCTATTCCGATGCGTTTTTCAGTGAAACAGTGCCCTATGCAGATTTGATCCTGCCGGACACGACGTATCTGGAACGCTGGGATTGCATTTCCATTCTGGATCGCCCGATTGGGTCGTCACATGGTCCGGGCGATGCCATTCGCCAGCCCATTCTGAAGCCGGATCGTGATGTGCGGCCCTTCCAGGATGTGCTGATTGAATTGGGCGCACGTCTTGGTCTGCCCGCCTTCACCAAGGAAGATGGCAGCGCGCGCTTCAAGGATTACGCGGATTACATCGTCAATCACGAACGCATGCCAGGTGTGGGGCCACTCGCGGGCTGGCGCGGGGAAGATGGTAGCGCGAAAGGGGTCGGCAAACCCAACCCCGATCAATTGCAGCGCTACATCGAAAATGGCTGCTTCTGGCGGCATGATTTCTCCGCCGAGGAAAGCTATTTTAAGCATTCCAATAAGCTCTATCTGGAAAACGCCAAGGCGATGGGGCTGATTGGCAAGTCCGATCAGATTGTTTTGCAAATCTGGTCAGAACCCTTGCAGAAATTCCGCCTGGCTGCGGAAGGCCATGGCGCCAAGCAGCCACCGGAAGCGCTGCGCGAACGCGTGCGTACCTACTGCGACCCGCTGCCCATCTGGTATGCGCCGCTTGAACAGGAAGCGCATGACACATCGGGTTTCCCCTTCTCGGCCGTCACGCAGCGCCCGATGGCGATGTATCATTCTTGGGGGTCGATGAATGCCTGGCTCAGGCAAATCCATGGCGCCAATCGGCTTTATATGAGCCGCGCAAAAGGCGAAGCCATGGGCATTGCGCAGGATGACTGGGTGTGGGTCGAAAGCCGCAATGGCCGCGTGAAGGGGCAAGTGACGCTGATGGAAGGCGTGAACCCGGACACCGTCTGGACCTGGAACGCCATTGGCAAGCGCGCCGGCGCCTGGATGCTCACCCCCGATGCGGCGGAAGCCGAGCGTGGCTTTTTGCTGAACCACGTCATCAGCGAATGGCTACCCGCGCAAACCGGCCCGCGCTTGGCCAATGCTGATCCCATCACCGGTCAGGCCGCCTGGTATGATCTGCGCGTGAATATCAAGAAATGCGCGCCAGGTGAGGAGGGCGTCACCGCGCCCCATCCAAGTGCGCTTAAGCCGCCGCCCAATATGCCGGAACCACCTGATATTCTGCGCTACAATGCCGGAGGAAAAGCGTCATGACATCGCTGCCCAATCCTACGCCGGGGGCGAAGAAGCTCGGCCTTGTCATTGACCTTGATACCTGTGTCGGCTGCCATGCCTGTGCGACGAATTGCAAGGAATGGAACACCAGCGGCCATATGGCGCCGCTGCCGGATCAGCACCCTTATTCGGCCGCGCAGGAAGGCGTGTGGTTCAACCGCGTGCATGCCTATGAAGCCGGTGATGGCGATGAAGGCCGCACGGTACATTTCCCGCGTTCTTGCCTCCATTGCGAAACGCCAGCTTGCGTGACGGTTTGCCCAACGGGTGCTTCTTACAAGCGCGCGGAAGATGGCATTGTGCTGGTCAATACCGATATGTGCATCGGCTGCCAGCTTTGTGCCTGGGCCTGCCCGTATGGCGCGCGCGAATTGGATGAAGATCAGGGCGTGATGAAGAAATGCACGCTCTGCGTTGATCGCATCTACAACGAAACCATCCCGGAAGAACGCCGCGTGCCGGCCTGTGTTTCCACCTGCCCGGCCAATGCGCGGCATTTCGGTGATCTGGGTGATCCCAATAGCGATGTTTCAAAGCTCGTCGCTGAACGCGGCGGTTATGAACTGATGCCAGAGATGGGCTATCAGCCGGTCAATCGCTATCTCCCGCCGCGCAAGGCTTCCAGCCAGGTGAAATCGGCGCCCAAGGAAGCCGGGCCACTGCCAAGCCAAATCAACAACCCGCTGCTGCGCTGGATGGATAAGGTGCTGTCCCGATGAAACCCGCGCCTTCGATCGTTTTCTTCACCGTCGCGTCCGGCGCGGGTTACGGCTTGCTGTTCTGGCTGGGTGTACTCAAGCCGCTTGGTCTTTTGCCGGCAAACACGCTTTTTGGCGCGACCGCTGCCATCATCGCGCTTGCGCTGATCGCGGCGGGGCTTTGTTCTTCGCTGCTGCATCTGGGCCGGCCGGAACGCGCCTGGCGCGCGCTATCGCAATGGCGATCTTCCTGGCTGTCGCGTGAGGGTGTTGCGGCAGTGCTCACCTTTCTGCCCGCGATCATTTTCCTGATTGCACTGGCGCATGGCGAAACTTCGCTGATGTTGCCGGCGGGCTTACTTTCTGCCGTTGGCGCCGCTGTCACGGTTTATTGCACAGGCATGATCTATGCCTCGCTCAAGCCCGTGAAGGAATGGCATCACCCCATGGTGGCGCCGGGCTATTTGCTGTTCGCGAGCTTTTCTGGCGCGGCGCTGCTTGCCATGCTGTCGGGCTTCTGGGGCGGCGGTTTCTTCCCCGCGCTGGTGGCCGCCGCACTTGGCATGGCAGCGCTTTTCTTCAAGCGCGCCTATTGGGCGAGTATGGATGCCACACCCGCTGCCAGCACACGCGAAAGTGCCACGGGGCTTGGCTTCATCGGCACGGTGCGCCCGCTGGAAAGCCCGCATACGGAAAGCAATTACCTGCTGCGGGAGATGGCCTTTCGCGTGGCGCGCGTGCATGCGGCGAAGCTCCGTAGTATCGCGCTGCTGCTGGGCTTCGCGCTGCCGGCCTTGTTCTTCTGCCTGGCGATCATTCTGGGTGGCGGCTTGGCGATAGCGCTTGGCGTGCTGGCGGCCGCTTCTGCCCTGGCCGGGCTATTGGTGGAACGCTGGCTGATCTTCGCTGAAGCAACGCATACAGTGGCGCTTTACTACCCAACGCCGCGCTGAGATTTTTCAGCGCGGCGCCACGCGCAACCGCCAAAGCCGAGAGAAGAGCGGCCACAACAACCCCACCGCGGTGATGGCAAGCAGCGTCATTGCAATCGGGCGCGTGGCAAAAAGACTTACATCATCACCGAAGATGATAAGTGATTGCTTCAGCGTTTCTTCCATTTTACCACCCAGCACCAAGCCCATAATCAGTGGCGCGGGTGAAAACCCGGTGCGACGGAACAGGAAGCCCACTACACCCGCAATCAGCATAATAACCACATCACCCATGGATTGATCCGGCCCATAAGCACCAATGATGGAAAGCACAAATACCGAGGGCCACAGGATTGCAGGCGGTACCAGCGAAATCCGCGCAAAAAACTTCGCCATGTAAAGACCAAGGCCAAGATAGAATAAATTTGCCGCCAACATGGAAGCGAATACGGCGTAAAGCAGCGTGGGCTGTTCGGTGAACAAATGCGGCCCGGGCCGCACCCCCTGCACAATCAGCCCCGCCAAAATAATCGCCGTTGTCGCACTGCCCGGAATGCCAAGTGCCAGTGTTGGCACCATGGAACCGCCCACCGCCGCATTATTCGCTGCTTCCGGCCCCGCCACCCCTTCAATGCTGCCCTTGCCGAATTCTTCCTTATGCTTGGACCAGCGGCGCGTTTCATTATAGCCAATCAGGGCTGCCGTGGTGGCACCCAGCGCCGGCAACGCACCAATGAAGGTACCGATGACGCTGCCAAGCCAGATAGACCGATTGCATTTACGAAACTCCGCCATGCCCGGCACGCGCGCCGCATCCATGGCGATGATCTTCGCCTTCTCGGCGCGGCGCACCACCTGGTCCAGCATCTCACCCACGGCGAAAAGCCCGATCAGTACAGGCACGAATTTGATACCATCGGCCAATTCATCAATACCAAAGGCGAAACGTTCTGTGCCTGTCGTCAGATCCATGCCAATAGTTGCCAGCAAAACGCCAAGTGCAGCGGCAATCAGATTCTTCACCGCGCTATCGCCGCCAATCGCCGCGCACATGGAAAGCCCGAAAACGGCCAGCGCAAAATATTCAGGCGGGCCGAAGGAATAGGCAGCACGTGCCAGTAGAGGGGCCGCGATGATCAAGACAAATATCGAAAAAATCCCGCCAATCGCGGAAGACACGGCAGACATGCCAAGTGCCAGCCCCGCCTGGCCCTTTTCCGCCATCTTGTAGCCTTCAAGCGCAGTGGCGCTTGCTGAAGGATCTCCCGGCGCATTCACCATGATGGCGGTGATGGAACCGCCGAAATTCGCCGCGCAATAAATGGCACCCAGAAAACAAATCGCTGGAATGGGCCCCATGGCGATGGTCATGGGCAGCATCAGCGCAATGGTGGTGCTACCCGAAATGCCGGGCAGCGCGCCCACGAAAATGCCAAGTACGGTGCCCAAAAACACCATGAGCATGACCCATGGGTCCACCAGAATGGCAAGCCCGCCTAGAAAACCTTCCATCACTTACAATCCAAGCATGGTTCCGAGCCAACCCTTGGGCAGGGTCAGTCGGAAAATTTTGACAAAGACAATCCAAATGCCGATGCCCATCCCAAGCGCTGAAAGCAGCAGGCTTGGCCAAGCAGTACCGCCCCAAAGCCTGCCCACCACCAACAGGAAAATTGGGATCGCAGGTATCATCCCGATCATGTCAACCAAGGGCAAAAAACCAAGACAGAGCGCAAAAATCACCCAAGCCTGGCCTGATACCCTAGGCACTTCTTCTTCAGTGGGTGGGGATGCGGCAGTCAGCCCCAGGACAAGCGCCAGGGCCAGAAGGATACCCGAAACAAGACGCGGGAATTCCACCGCGCCAAGCCCCGGCAGACCAGGGGGCACGGGTTCGAAGGTGAAAGTCGCGGCGATGGCGCATAACGCCACCACCGCAATAGTCGCCGCAATGGCGTGGTTGGGGTTACGCGCGCGGCGCATTAGCGGAGCAAGCCAAGCGCCTGCAGCGCTTCCCGCCCACTTTCGTGAAACGCCTGAAGCTGCGCGCCCCATTCGGCGCGGCCCACGACGCTATCTGGCGACTGGCCGGTATTTTCCAGATAAGTCTTGAAAATCGGGCCGGACATGGCGCGGACCAGCCCTTGTTCCAGCCGCGCCACGCGATCTTCCGGCGTGCCCTTCAGCACACAAAAACCGCGCACAGTCGAAGCCACGCAATCAATCCCGCTTTCCTTCGCGGTCGGCAAATCAGGGAATCCAGGTAGGCGCTTTTCCGAAAGCGCCAGCAGCGGGCGCAATTCGCCCGAACGCAATTGGCTTTCCGCTTCAGCCGGGTTGACCAGGGCAGAATCCGTATTCCCACCAACCAGATTGATCACAATCTCCCCACCGCCCCGGAAGGGCACCAGGGTTGGCTGTTGCAGCCCCGCCGCGCGGCCAAAGGAAAAAATCGCGATATGGTCCACGCCGCCCACATGAGTACCGCCAAAGCGCAAGGAACGCTGCTTGCCCGCCGCAACCAAATCAGCCGCGGTGCGGAAGGGGCTATCTCGGCGCACCAGCACCAGTTGCGGGTCATCGGTGGCCCTTACAAGCGGCACCAGATCAGCAAATTGGGGCACATTGCGGTTGCGGATTTGCGTCAGCAAATGGGTTTGCGTGACAAGAATAATGGTATGACCGTCCGCTGGCTTGGAAGCCAAATATTGCAGTGCTTGCGCCCCGCTACCGGCAGTGCGGTTCACCACGACCAATTCTTGTTTGAACTCACCCGCAGCCTGCACCATCATCATACGCGCGGTGATATCCGTGCCCCCACCAACGCCGGCATGGGTTACCACTTCAATCATGCGTTCGGGAAAGGCCGCTTGGGCACGGGTAAGGCGTGGTGCTGCCAATAATGCGCCCGCGCCAAGACCAAGGCGGGCCAGGGAACGGCGACTTGTGATGAAAGACATGAAACCTCCTCCGGCTTGGGACGGGCATTCTCTAGGCCCGTTATCTGGTATCTTTTGTAGCCAAAGCGCCTGCAAGGTGGAAGCCATTCCCCTTGCCGAGCGTCGCGCCGCAGCACAGACTTGCCCCATCAAGCAAAAGGCTCAAACCATGATCGAACGCCGCTCATTCCTCGCCGCTTCGGGGGCTATCCTTGCCGCACCAGGCCTTGCCACGGGCCAAACCGCCGCACGCACGCTGCGCTTCATTCCACAAAGCAATCTCTCCAGCATGGACCCGGTCTGGAGCACCGCGGTGATCGTCCGCAATCACGGGCTCATGGTTTATGATACGCTTTTTGGCCTGGGGGCGGATTTCCGCGCCAAGCATCAAATGCTGGCCGGGCATGAGATTTCCGCAGATGGCCTGACCTGGACCATGACACTGCGCCCGGGGCTGCGCTTCCATGATAATGAACCGGTGCGCGCGCGTGATTGCATTGCTTCCATCATGCGCTGGTCAAAGCGCGATGTGCTGGGCCAGCGGCTTGGCGTGTTGCTGAATGAAATGCGTGCGCTGGATGACAACCGCTTTGAAATTCGCCTGAAGCAGCCCTGGGCGGGCTTGGCTTGGGCGCTTGGCAAGCCATCCGCCAGCATCTGCGCCATTATGCCCGAACGCATCGCGGAAACCGATGCCTTCCAGCAGATCAGGGATTTTACCGGCAGCGGCCCCTTCCGTTTCCGGCAGGATTTGTTCCGTTCTGGCGATATCGCCGTCTATGACCGGTTTGAAGGCTATCAGACGCGCCAGGAAGCATCAGACTTCATGGCGGGCGGCAAGCCTGTGCATTTTGATCGCGTCGAATGGCGCATCATGCCTGATCCTTCCACCGCATCAGCCGCGTTGCAAAACAACGAAGCGGATTGGTGGGAACAGCCGCATGCGGATTTGCTGCCGCTGCTGCGCCGGCATCGCGAAATTGTGGTGGACCGCATCAATAGCGCCGGCAATCTTGGCGTGCTGCGCTTCAATTTCCTGCATCCGCCTTTCGACAATGTCGCGGTACGCCGCGCGCTTTTGCCCGCGATTGACCAGCGCGTTTTCATGGATGCGGCGATCGGCACCGATCAAACGCTGTCCCACGTGCCAGCGGGTGTTTTCACGCCCGGCACCCCGCTTGCCAATGATGCCGGGCTTGAAGTGCTGACCGGGCCACGCAGCCTGGATGCGGCGCGCGCTGCCCTTGCGGCTTCCGGCTACAAGAATGAACGCGTGGTGATGATGTCGGCCACTGATTTGCCGGTGTTGCAGAACCTGGCCGTGGTGGCATCCGATGTGATGAAGCGCATCGGCTTCAATGTGGATTTCATTTCCATGGATTGGGGCACGCAAATCCAGCGCCGCACCAATCGCGGCCCGGTGGAACAAGGCGGCTGGAGCGCCTTTTGCACCACCTGGGAAGGCTTGGATGTTTCCGTGCCCGGCAGCCACATGCCCATCCGCGGCAATGGCGCCAATGCCTGGTCGGGCTGGCCCACCATGCCGAAATTGGAAGAATTGCGTGATGCCTGGTTCGCCGCGCCTGACCTGCCGACGGAAAAGCGCATTGCGGAAGAAATCCAGCGCCATGCTTGGCAGGAAGTGCCCTTCATTCCGCTTGGTTTGGTGCTGCCGCCGCAAGCCTATCGGCGCAGCATCAAGGATGTGGTGAAGGGGGGGCCGGCGCTGTTCTGGGGGGTGAAGCGGGCATGAAAAAACTTGTCCTACCCGCAATGATGCTGGCGGTGCTGATGGCGCCCATGGCTTCCCTAGGGGCAGAACACCCGGCAAAAGAAAACGCGAAACTGGCTGCAACCGCATCAGTTGAAGGTTTGGCGCCAAAAAATACGATCAGCGAACCTTCCATGACCTACGCCTGCGCAGCCGGCCAAGCTGGTGGGGTGGCGCTCTCGCTCCTGCTCGGTTCAAGCAAGGCCTGGGATGCGCTGGCGGATGCCGTGATGGGAAACCCACCGAATGCACAGCAGCAAGCCTTCTGTGCGTTTGGTCAAGCCTTGGCGCCTCATGCACTGGCCGCGGCAGAAAGCGTCGCGCAGATGAGTGCTGCCGCTTATCAGGATCACATGACCAGCGCACAGCGCCAAGCAGATAAGGCCAAGATCATTATGGCCAGCAGAGGGGCGCAGATGCAGCAGGCTTGGTCCGGGCTTGTGGATCTGACGGCGGAAAAAAGCGCCAAGGCCGGCGGCGAAGCGGCGCGGTTTTGCCAGGGCTCCGCAACCTGCAGTTGGCTGAGCGATAAGGCGGCAATGTCCTGGGGGTGGATTACACCCAGGCGCTAAGCCCAAGCGTCAGCGACGATCAATCGCCGCGACAAAAGGCTTTGGAAAACCGCTTCTAGTTTTTGCGAAATGGTCGGAGCGGCGGGATTCGAACCCACGACCCCCAGTCCCCCAGACTGATGCGCTACCAGGCTGCGCTACGCTCCGACTGAAAGCCCATCTAGCACCGCATGATGAAGCTTGCCACCCCTTATGGGTGATTTGGTTGTTAGTAACGGGACAATGCGCGTTTAGGCCGCCAGGCGATGTAGCGCGCGCGCGATATCTTCAAGTTCGGTGAGCGCCGCCTTCAGAGCCAAGGCTTCTGAAGCCTCGGTGGCGGGTGGCGGATCGCCCAGGGGCAATTCCAGCGCAACGGGCCCCGGCCCTTCATCGGTGCCGTCGCGCAGCAGGCGCTGCACGCCCTTGATGGTGTAGCCCTGATTATAGAGCAAATCGCCCACGCGCTTCAGCAGCGCGATATCTTCGGGGCGGTAATAGCGCCGCCCACCGCCGCGCTTCAGCGGCTTCAATTGCGGGAATTTGCTTTCCCAAAAACGCAAAACATGCTGCGGAATATTCAAATCATCGGCGACTTCACTGATGGTGCGAAAGGCTGTTGGCGCCTTGCGCGGGCGCCCCTTCTCATCCGCATCATCAGCATCGCTCATGCTTCGTCTTCCACTTCTTCATGATTGATCCGCGCCTTCAATACTTGCGAAGGGCGAAAGGAAAGCACCTTGCGCGGCAGGATCGGCACTTCAACGCCGGTCTTGGGGTTGCGGCCAATGCGTTGGCCCTTCTGGCGCACCAGGAAAGTGCCAAAGGACGAAATCTTCACCGATTCACCCGCTTCCAGCACGGCGGAAATACGTTCCAGCACATTCTCAAGTAGATCGGCACTTTCATTCCGTGAAAGCCCAACCTGCGCGTAAATCGCCTCGGCCAGATTGGCCCGGGTGATGGTTTCCATCATTTCAATCCCAGTTTGTCCCTGTGGCAGAAAGCAAACCTTCTTCACGCGGCGCCGTCAACCGGGACCTGCGTGAAAAATCAGAAACGTGCAATGGCCGACCCCCAGGTCAGCCCCCCGCCAATCGCTTCCATCACCACCAGATCACCATTCTTGATCCGGCCATCGCCGCGCGCCTCAGCCAGCGCAAGCGGGATGGAGGCGGCCGAGGTATTGGCGTGGCGATCTACCGATACCACCACACGCTCGGGTTGCAGGTTCAACTTCTTGCCCATGGCTTCAATGATGCGCTGATTGGCTTGGTGCGGCACCAGCCAATCAATATCGGCATGGGTCAGCCCATTGGCGGCCAGCGCCTGATCAACCACGGCAGCCAATTTGGAGACAGCATGGCGGAACACTTCCTTGCCCGCCATGCGGAGCAACCCGGTGCCGCCAGTGGAACCAGCGCCGCCTTCCACAAACAGGATATCGCCATGCCGGCCATCGGCATGCAGATGCGTGGAAAGCAGGCCGCGATCTTGATTGGTGCCGGCACCCTCACCCGCGCTTAACAGCACTGCGCCGGCGCCATCGCCAAACAGCACGCAGGTGCCGCGATCAGTCCAATCCACGATGCGCGTATAAACCTCAGCGCCAATCACCAGCACATTGCGGGCATGGCCCGCGCGCATCATGGCTTCCGCGATGGAAAGCCCATAGATGAAGCCGGTGCAGGCGGCGGTGATGTCAAAGGCAAAGCCAGGGCCAGCGCCAATCTTGGCCTGAACGCGCGCTGCGGTCGCCGGAAAACCGGAATCAGGCGTGGTCGTGGCAACGATAATGCCATCCACCGCCTCGGCCGAAATCCCCGCATCGGCGAGTGCCGCCTTGGCAGCGGCGGCGGCCAAGTCTGAAGCCGATTCATCCGGTGCCGCGACATGGCGATATTTGATCCCCGTGCGTTCCTGAATCCACGCATCGGATGTTTCAAGCCCGTATCGCGCCGCCAATTCATCATTGGAAAGCCGCAAGGGGGGAAGGTAGCCGCCGCAGCCGGCGATCAAGGCACGCATGACCATGGTGCTAAGCTACATCAGTTTGGCGAAGGCGCCAGCCTATTGCGGCCCGCAAGCCGTTCAAATCCATCCTTGATGCGATCATTATAGCCATGCGTCACCATATCCATGGCGACATCCACGGCATGGGCGAAGCCAAGCGCATCTGTCCCGCCATGGGATTTCACCACAACACCATTCAGCCCAAGCAGGATGGCGCCATTATAGCGCCGCGGGTCCATCCATTCGCGCAGCCGGTCCAAAGCAGGGCGCGCGAGCAAATAGCCAAGCCGTGCGGGAATGCTGCTGGTAAAGACCTGGCGCAGCAAATCGCGCATCAGCTTCAGCGCGCCTTCGCCGGTTTTCAGGGCGACATTACCGGTAAAGCCATCAGTCACCACCACATCAACCGTGCCCGCTGTGATGTCGTGGCCTTCAATGAAGCCGCGAAACTGGGCACCGATATGCGAATCGCGCAGAATTTCAGCCGCCGCGCGCACGCGGTCATCGCCCTTCAATTCCTCACTGCCCACATTAAGCAAGCCAATGCTGGGCATGGTCAGCCCCAGCGCCACGCGGGCAAAGGCATCGCCCATAATGGCGAATTCTACCAGATTGCGCGCATCGCATTGCACATTGGCGCCAAGATCAAGCAGCACCACATCGCCACGCGCCGAAGGGCCAATCGCCGCCAGCGCCGGGCGATCAATCTCTGGCATGGTTTTGATGACGATTTTGGCAAGCGCCATCAACGCCCCGGTATTACCAGCGGAAACCACACCCGCTGCTTCCCCCGACGCCACCGCATCAATGGCCAAGCGCATGGAAGAACCGCGCATACGAAGGGCCACCGTTGGTTTCAAATCGCCGGAAATGACTTCGGGCGCATGGCGCAGGCTGCAGACCTTGGCAGCACGCTTGCGCCGCGCCAGGGCGGCGCCAACCCGCGCTTCGTCGCCCACCAATAGGAAACGCGCGCCCGGATGGCGCTCGGCAGCCAATTCCAGGCCATCAAGCACAGCTTCCGGCGCCGCATCCCCACCCATGGCATCTATCGCCAGGGAGAAAGCGAGCCCTACATCAGCCACTTTGGGAGCCTCGGCGCCCTGCGTTCAGCGCAATCAGAGCCGAACGGCCGGCTTCAGGCGATCGGCCGCCACCACTTCACGGCCATCATAATAGCCGCAATGCGAGCAGACATGGTGCGGGCGCTTCAATTCGCCGCAATTGGCGCATTCATGATGCGCGGAACTGCTAAGCGCCTCATGGCTGCGGCGCATGCCGCGGCGGGAAGGCGAGGTCTTCTTCTTCGGAACGGCCATGGCGCCGGGTCTCTTTCACTCAAACAAAACTAAGGAATTGCACAAGGGCAGCGCGCATAGCATCGAAGGCGCGGGGGCGCAAGCACGGGAGTTAAGCCTCAGCCCTTGGGCGGGCGCAAGGCAGCGAGCTTGGCGAAGGGGTTGCGCGGCGCGGCTTTGGCCTCATCATCCTCTGCATCGGGCAATTGGGCCCCGGGCGCGCGGGGATAGGGGTTGAGCGAGAGCGATAATTCTTCGGCCAAGGCTTCCCCCAGATCGAAATGACCCGTGGCATCGGCCTGGATTTCATCCGGCCCATCCGGGTCTTCCGAAAGCGCGGCATCGGCGGGCAGCACCACCAAGCTGAAGGGCTTTTCCAGCGATTCCCTGACGGGCTCCAGGCTGATGACGCAAAGCTGCACGGGTTCCGCCTTGAAGCGCCCGGTAATCATCAGCCCCCCACCCGGATAGGGTTTGCGGGTGAAGCGCGCGCTGAAATGGGCAAGGGCTTCAATGCCGAAGCGCTCAGCTAGCGCCGCGCATTCGGCGGGGCTTGCTTCCAACTCATCGGTGACACCGCTCCGGGGCGGTTCACTGAGGATTTGGTCGCGGGAGAATTCAGGCAGCATCACCAAAGCCTTCCGCCGCCAGAAAATCGACCTTCCCGGCCAAAAGCTGCGCAAAGCCTTGGGATTGCAAGTTTTCCGCCTGGGCGAAGCTGATGCGCGCTAGGCGTTCCGCGGCTTCTGTTGCTGCCTCGGCACGCCAGACATTGCGCGCCAGGGAGGTGGCCATGGCAGCGTGATCCCCGGCATCCAAAGCGGCTTCATAGACAATGGCGCGGCCGTGAAAGGCCTCCCACAAGCCCCGCACCCGCTTGCCGACGACCAGATCGCTCACGCCCATTTCGCGCAGATTGACGTCCATATCGGAAAACATGGCGTCAAAAACAGCCTGGGCCAAAGCGGGGCCGCGCTTATCGGCATCGCGCCTGAGGCGGCGGACCAGAAGAGCGGCATGCAGATGGATCAAATCAAGCCGGCCTTCCACCGAATCGCGCACCGCAAGGTCGGCATAAAAATAGGGGGACCGCGCCGCAGCCACGGCAGCGCCGTAAAGCGTAAAGCCGGCCCTTTCATGCGGTGATCGGCGAAAGACGCTAAGCAAACCCATTGATCCCATTCCCAAGCCAGAAGGCAGCGGTTGACCCCAGAGGCCGGGGGTGTCTATCGATGAGCGGGACATGGGTCCGGAGCAGCGAATGGTCAATCTTGAACAGGGCAGCTTGGACTGGGAAGTAGGGCATGGCTGAGGGTTTTCTTCGGATTCGGGGTTTTGGCCCCCTGCTGCTCTTGGCCGGCTTGGCCCTGGGGGGCTGCGAAAAACTGGCCCCGCCGCCTGTACCGCGTGGCAATAAGATTGAGGCTGATAAGCTCGCCCAAATCACCAAGGGCGTGCAGACCCGCTCCGATGTAGCGGCGCTGCTTGGCCCGCCCACGGCGCGCGGCACCTTCGATGAAGAAAACTGGTATTATATCAGCGGCAATACCCAACTGTTGCCGGGGCGCTATCTGGAATTGCGCGACCGGGTGGTGGTGGCGATCAGCTTTGATCGGCGCGGGGTGGTTCAGGATATTCGCGAATTGAAGCCCGATGAAGGGCGTGATGTTGGCATGGTTTCACGGGAAACACCGGTGCCTGGGACGGAACGGAACCTGATGCAGGCGCTGTTTGGCAATATCGGGCGCCCCACCCTTTCCGATAGTGCTTCCAGCACGATGAATAACCCGGCACGCATGGGCCGCTAGAAAATAGCCCAAGCGCCCTATAACGGCCCAGGCTGGAAAGTATCGCAAACGGACAGCTGGCCGGATTCGAGCCCCCGCCGGAACCAACGCAGCCTTTGTTCAGAACTGCCATGGGTGAAGGTCTCGGGCTGGACATAGCCTTGAGACTTCCGCTGTAAGGTGTCGTCCCCAACAGCCGCCGCGGCGCGGAAGCCTTCCTCGATATCGCCAGCTTCCAGAATGCGCCGCGCATCATGGGCGCGCTTGGCCCAAAGGCCAGCCAGGCAATCGGCCTGCAATTCCACGCGCACCTGCAATTCATTGGCGGTGCGTTGATCAGTGCGGCGCTTTAGCCCCTCCACCCTTTCAAGCACACCCAATTCATTCTGTACGTGATGCCCGACCTCATGCGCCACGATATAGGCAGCGGCAAAATCCCCAGGCGCGCCGAGTTGGCGCAGCAATCGGCCCATAAAATCAAGGTCAATATAAACGCGCTTATCGGCCGGGCAGTAAAAGGGCCCTACCTGCGCCTGCGCAGCGCCACAGCCCGAACGCGTCGCCCCGCTGTAGAGGACCAGCACCGGTTCTTCATAGCGACGGCCGAGCGCCTGAAAGGCCTGATTCCACACTTGTTCGGTTTCCGCCAAGACGCGGGAAATGAAACGCCGCGCCTCATCTTCCGGCAGCGCGGCCTGGCTTGGTGCCTCCTGCCGCTGCTGGGCGGCGCCCGGCACCGGGGCTGATCCGCCGCCAAGCCCCGATAAATCCACCCCAAGAAACATGGATAGCAGCAACAACAAGACTCCGCCCAGACCGCCGCCCACGGCGACACGGCCCATGCCGCCGCCCCCGCCTGCCCTTTGTCCGCGCCGATCTTCAATATTCTTGCTGCCAGGGCCATCCAGCTGCACAGTTACATTCCCTTATCCTTTATCGTTACGTAACAACCCCGCGAGCGCTGGCGCAAGACCCTGGCTGAGGCGCCCTGCCGGTGGCGCGAAGGAACCGCTTTGGGCGCGCGGGGGGTTCAGCCCCACCAAAGCCTCGGCCAATTTCACCCCACAGCGAATGCCATCAAATAGCGGCAGCGCCGCGCGCCCGGCCAGGCGTTGGTCGAACCCCGCCAAAGCCGCCCCGGCCAGCACCACGGAATCAGCGCCCTGCGCCGCCAGATCATCAACGGCAAGGCGCAGCTTTTCCGCGACACCTTCGGGATTGGCCAGTGCTTCTGGCGGTGTCGCATCCAACCCAGCCAGGGCGGCCAAGCGGGCCGAAAGCCCATGCCGCGCGATCAATTCGCGGTAGGGTTCCACATTGCCGAAGGTGATCAGCCCGAAGCGCCCACCCATCATGCAGGCCGTGAGCGCCGCCGCTTCGGTCATGCCCAGCACCGGGCAAGGCATCATCTGGCGCGCGGCATCCAGCGCGGTATCGAAGCTGACGGCGAGCAACACGGCATCCACGTGGCCCGCATGTTCGGCCAGCACTTCCAATAGCGCATGGCCGGCAATGACATTCTCAACCCGGGTCGCGATCACCGCCGGGCCGAAACGCGGCGTGGCGCCGATGATTTCCGTGCCTGGCGCGGCGGCGGCTCGGGCCACCGCAGCGCAGGTTTCGGTAATGGCTTCTGTTGTATTCGCATTGGCAACCAAAAGGCGCATCATTGTCCCTCCGTTCTGCTGTCAGCTTATCAGCAAGCACCTCACCTGCCGAGTTGCCCCCTTGCCCTTCACCGCGCCGCGCCGCAGGCTTGCATGCCTTAGGACATTTCGCCGGAGAGCAGACCCGCCATGACCCACGCCGCCCTTGCCCTTCCTTTTGATGCTGATGAAATCCTTTCGCGCCTGATGCGCTGGGCGGCTTGCGAAAGCCCCACCTTCGATGCCGCCGCGGTCAATCGCATGATGGATTTGGCGTCCCGCGATTTGGCGCTGCTGGGGGCGCATATTGATCGGATCCCCGGCCGCATGGGGCTTGGCGATTGTGTGCGCGGCCGCTTTCCGCACCCGGCCGGCGACGGTGCGCCGGGCATTTTGGTGATGGCGCATCTGGATACGGTGCACCCCATCGGCACGCTTGAAAAACTGCCGATCCGGCGCGAAGGCAATCGCTGCTATGGGCCGGGCATTCTGGATATGAAGGGCGGGACGGTGCTGGCGGTTGAGGCCATGCGCCAGATCATTGCAGCGAAGCTACCCACCCCGCTGCCCGTCACGATTTTGCTGACGAGTGATGAGGAAATTGGCAGCCCTTCCACGCGCGATCTGATCGAAGCCGAAGCGGCGCGGCATAAATTCATCCTGGTGCCGGAACCCGCGCGCCCTGATGGCGGGGTGGTGACAGGGCGCTATGCCATTGCGCGCTTCAATCTGAAAACCACGGGTAAGCCTTCCCATGCCGGCGCAAGGCTCGCAGAAGGGCGGAGTTCCATCAAGGAAATGTGCCGGCAGATTCTGGCCATTGAAGACATGACCACCGAAGATTGCACCTTCTCGGTTGGTGTTCTGCATGGCGGGCAATGGGTGAATTGCGTCACCACCACCACGGAAGCGGAGGCGCTTTCCATGGCGAAGCGTCAGGAAGATTTGGATGCGGGTGTCGCTAAAATGCTGGCGCTGCGCGCTTCCACCAATGATGTCCAGTTGGAAGTCACCCGCGGCGTCACACGCCCGGTATGGGAGCCGGATGCGAAGGTGATGGCGCTGTATCGCCACGCGCGGGAGATTGCGCAGGCGATTGGCTTTGACATCAACCACCAATCAAGCGGCGGCGGTTCCGATGGTAATTTCACCGGCGCGCTGGGCATTACCACGCTGGATGGCCTGGGCGTGCAAGGCGCGCTGGCGCATACGCTGGAAGAGCATGTACTGATTGACAGCCTGGTGCCGCGCGCGAAGCTGATGGCGGGGCTGCTCTCGACGTTGAATTAGTTTTTCATCAGCTCGACTAAATTATCATCCGAGGCAGGGCGCCCCCCTGCCTCACATTCATGGATCATCTGAACCAGCCGCGTGATGGTGGGGCA
>CAIMVB010000477.1 GCA_903844785.1 uncultured Rhodospirillales bacterium
AAACTTGCGGCCCATGGTGATGGCGATATCCGCAGTCCAGCCCATATTCACGTCAATCATGATATCAATATCGGGGCCGACGGCTTCGCGCATGCGCCGGACATTATCGAGATCGGTGTTGAGATCACCAATATGCGCGACCTGCATCTTGATGGCGCGATAGCCTTGTTCGATATAGTGCTTGGCCTTCGCGATCATGCCATCGCCGCGCGCGCCACGGAAACAGCCGCTGCCATAAATGGGTATTTCTGAGCGATAATGCCCCCAAAGCCGATGCAAGGGCTGGCCGGCCGCTTTGCCGAGGATATCCCAAAGCGCAATGTCAATCGCCGATTGCGCCATCATGGCAACCCCGCCGCGCCCGCCGGTCAGCGTCGCGCGCCACAAATCGCGCCAGATGGCTTCAACGGCGGTGGCGTCACGCCCAATGATGCGCGGTGCCATCGCTTCCGCGATGCAGGCGCCAATGGTGCGCTGCAAGGGCAGGTTCAGCAAATGCAAATAGCCCATGCCGGTAATGCCCGATTGCGTGGTGATTTCCACCACCACCAGATCACGCATCGGCCCAAGCGCATGGCCCGCCAGCCAAGGGTCATTCATCCAGGGCATTTGCAGTAGCGTGGTTTTGACCTCGCGTATGGTCAGATCGGTCATGTCTGCTTCCTTCCCTTGGGCTACCCACATCAGCATCGGGCGATATGGCGCGGGCGGTCAATGCAGCCCTGCAAGGCCACGGGCGGGGCGTGTATAAACATCCGCATGGCACTTCGATTCGCCCTGACCCATCGCAGCACCTATCGCTATGCGCGGGCGGTGGGGCTTGGCCCGCAGCTTATTCGCCTGCGCCCGGCGCCGCATTGCCGCACACCCATCCTTTCCTATGCGCTCAACATCGAACCGGCCACGCATTGGCTGCATTGGCAGCAAGACCCGCTGGGCAATTTCATGGCCCGCGTGCTGATGACAGAACCGGTCACCAGCTTCAGCATCACGGTGGACCTCACAGCCGAAATCGCGCCCATCAATCCCTTTGATTTCTTTGTTGAACCGGAAGCCGCAACCTGGCCCTTCACGCCCGCATCATGGCTGGCCGAACAGCTTTTGCCCTATCAACGGCTGGATCCTTTGGGGGCACGCTTCGCCGCGCTTTTGGCGGAAATTCCGCGTGACCCGCGCGGTACGGTGGAACTTCTGATCAGCCTGACCGCCCTGGTGCATCAGCGCATTGCCTATGTGCAGCGCCATGAACCCGGCGTTTGGGATACGGAACAAGTGCTACGGGAAGGGCGCGGTTCCTGCCGTGATTCAAGCTGGTTGTTAGTACAAATCCTGCGACGGCTTGGCTTTGGCGCAAGGTTTGTCTCCGGCTATTTGATCGAACCCGCCATGCTGGGGCGCGATGACGCGGAATTGCATGCCTGGGCGGAAGCCTATTTGCCCGGCGCCGGCTGGATTGGGCTTGATCCGACCTCTGGCCTATTGGCCGGGGCCGGGCATATCCCGCTTGCTGCCGCGCCAGACCCTGTCAGCGCCGCGCCAATCTCTGGCACCGTGGAACAGGTTGAAACCGAAACCCGGTTCGAGATGGCGGTTCGCCGCCTGGCTGATGGGCCGGATGTGCCCGCACCCCCCGCGCATGGCTGATATCCCCGTCACGCCCCCCTATTTCGGCCAATGGGAAACGCCGGCGCTGATTGCCGATATCATCACCGGCGCCTGCCGGGCTGAGGATGATCCCGCCTGGGCAGCATCCGGCGCGGAAAGCCCGGCCGATTATGCGCGATGGGCGGAACATCTCTGCGGTGTCGCGTGTTTGCGCATGGCGCTCGCCGCGCGCGGCGTCACACCTCCCAGAGCGCGCGATCTGGCACGGATCCTGACGCGCTATGGCGCTTATGTGGAACAGCCCGATGGCTTCATCCGCGGCTTGATCTATGCGCCGGCCATCACTTGGCTTGCCGAAGCCCATGCCATACCCGCCAAAATCATCCTGGAGCGGGAAGCCCAGGATATCTCGCCCTTGCTCGCGCATGGTGGCCTATTCATCGCCTCTGTCCACCCGGCCATTCGCCGCCCGGCGGAACCCGCCCCCGGCAAGGGCGGCCATTTGGTGCTGGTCTTCGGCGCCGAGGATGGCGCACTTCGCCTGCATAACCCTTCCGGCCATGATGCGCCGTCACAATGCGATGCACGCGTGGCGCTGACTGATTTCGCGCGCTTCTTTGCTGGGCGCGGCATTTGGCTGCCTGGCGCCTGACCGCGCGCCACTGATCAATAAAACCTGAAGCCAGCGCTATCTTGCGGATGCTCGCCCAGGGTTCAATAATGCAAAAATGCAATTTTTGCGATTTGTCATTTTATTGGGCCTGGTGCTGGCATTCCCTGTCAAAGGGGCATGGGCGCAAAGCAATGGACGCGTCATTACCGGCATTCCTGGCTATAGCCTCCAGCAAGCCGCAGATGGGGTGCTTGGCCTGCTTGGCTATAATGTTATCCCGGATGTTACCGCATCTTCGCTCAGTATCAGTCGCGGAGGGCAGGAAGATACCGGGTTGCAAACCACGCAATTCGGCCTGGGCTTTACGGTTGACCCCGATTTTCCGCTCTATCTGGAAGGCTTCCTTGGCTATTCACGCTATGATCCACGGTTTGTTTTCTCCGAAGGTGCGCAAAAATCTGTCCTGCCCACGCGCTGGAACAATGTCTCGGGCACTATTGGCGTTGGCTGGGATTTCCCGATCATTGAAGGCCTGGTCTTTCGCCCCATCCTGAATGCTTCGCTTGGGCATGTGG
>CAIMVB010000478.1 GCA_903844785.1 uncultured Rhodospirillales bacterium
GCATTGACGAAGCCCGGCAGCATGATTTCCCGACCAGATCCGATGACCGGCAGGCTGGGGTGCTTGCGGCGCAAATCATCATAAGTGCCGATTGCGGTAATGACGCCATCTTCCTGGACCAGCGCGCCATCGGCGATTTCTTCGCATTCTGTCCTGGAGCGGCTTTTGGTGATCATCGCGCGGCTGCGCACAAGGGTAGCGGGCATGGCGGGTCCTTTGCCTCAAGGGGCCAAGGCTAGCGTAGAATGAGGCCAAGCTGAATTGGAATCCCCGCCTGCGGGGTCTGGACGCCGTGCCCCAAAGCACGGATGCTTCCCCCAAAGCGAAATCGGAGGAAAGCATGCTCAGTCTCAAAGGTAAGGTCGCCATCGTCACGGGTGCAGGTTCGGTCGGTCCCGGCTGGGGCAATGGCAAGGCAACGGCCGTATTGCTCGCGCGCCAGGGCGCCAAGGTGTTTGGCCTGGATAACAACGCCGCCGCGGTTGAGGAGACCATCGGCATCATCAAATCCGAAGGCGGTGAAGCCGCTGCACATGTTTGCGATGTGCTGGATTCTGAAAGCTTCCAAGCTGCGGTCGAAGCCTGCGTGGCGCGCTATGGCCAATTGGATATCATGGTGAATAATGTCGGCGGATCGCATCCCGGCGGCGCGGAATCAGTGCCAGAGGAAGTTTGGGACCGTCAGGTGGATTTCAATCTGAAATCGGCTTTCCTTGGCTGTAAATTCGCGCTCCCGCACCTCAAGAAACAACCGGGGAGTGCCATTGTGAATATCTCCTCCATCGCCGGCTATCGCATGCAGGCGGCGCGGCCGCATGTGGCCTATAGCGCCACTAAATACGGCATTGTGGCTTTGTCCAAATCAGTCGCCATCGAAAACGCCAAGGCCGGTGTGCGCTGCAACACCGTGGTGCCGGGGCTGATGCACACGCCGCTCGTGGAACATCGGCTCGTCAGGCAATTGGGCGGCAATGATGCCGCTGCGCTGATCGCCAAGCGCGACGCGCAGGTGCCGCTCGGCAAAATGGGCGAAGGCTGGGATATTGCCCATGCGGTGCTGTTCCTGGTTTCCAATGAAGCCAAGCACATTACGGGGACGGAATTGATTGTGGATGGCGGCGTCACCGCTGCTGGCGCCCTGTAAAAACAAGCACAGGAGGAAACCGCGATGACCCATATGCTCCCCCGCCGCGGCCTGGCGGGCGCGGCGCTTGGACTGCTCAGCGCCCCGGCGCTGGTCCAGGCCCAGGAAGCCTTCCCCAATCGCCCCATCACGCTGGTGGTGCCCTCACCGGCAGGGGGTGGGACGGATTTCAGCGCGAGGCTGATTGCGGATCAGCTTGGCCGGGCTTTGGGTGGTTCCATGGTGGTGGAAAACCGCCCGGGCGGGAATGATGTGGTGGGGCTGACTTCCGTGCTGCAAGCGCGGGCGGATGGCCACACGCTGCTGTGCGGCTATTGCGGCACCATGACCGGGCGGGTCGCGGTTGGCACGCTTGGCAATATCCTGCCCGCGCGGGATTTTATCCCGATCGGGCAAATTACCGACACCCCCCAGCTTTTCGTCACGCATCCTTCGCTGCCGGTTAATTCCATGCGTGAATTCATCGCCTATGCCAAGCAAAGGCCGGGCGATCTGACCTATGCCTCGGCCGGGGTTGGGTCCATGCATCATCTGGGCGCGGAATTGCTCAAGCTGCGTGCGGGGATTGATATGCTGCATGTGCCCTATCGCGGCACGGGTGAGACGATCCGGGATCTGATCGCGGGGCGCGTACAATTCTACATGAATTCACCGCCGCCGCTGACGCCGTTGGTCGCGGATGGGAAACTCCGCGCGCTATGCGTCAGTTCCAATGAACGCCATCCCGGCATGCCGAATATCCCGTCAGCCAAGGAAGAAGGCTTGGCGGATCTGGACCTCAATGTCTGGTTCAGCCTGTTCGCCCCGCGCGGCACGCCGGAACCCGTGGCGCGCTTGCTCGCGCAGAAATTGAATGAGGTGCTGGCCGATCCCACCATCCGGAAACGCGCCTTTGATGCCGGCGCGCTGGTGGCACCTTCGACGCCGGAAGCGCTGGCGGCGCGGATGGAACGCGAAACAGCCGCCTGGGCTGAGGTTGTGCGGGCGGCCAAAATCACCGCTGGTTAAGGTTTCGCCATCCGGCATGCCGGCCTTCACCAAGGCTTAACGGTGCTTGGGGAAAATACGCCAGGGTGATCCATCCGGGATCACCACTGGTGGATCATGACCATTCCAAGCTACGCCGAGGCCGTGCGCTATGTGCGCCGCCAACCGCGCATCAATACCAGCACCCTGGCGGATGGTCTTGGCATCCGCTGGAGCTTGGCACTTGACTACCTTGAACGCATGGCAAGGTCGGGGGTGGTTGGTGCCATCGAAGATGATGGCTGGTGGCCCGTTGCGCGCAGCCATGGACAACCCATCGCGCGCAAGCAAAAGCCGGCCGGAGCGACGAAGATTGGCACGCTCCAGCAGCCTCATCAGGCGCTGCATCAAAGCGTGCCGGAAAACGCCGCTTCCGCCCTGGCGGCGCATGCCACCAGCGAACACGATCAGCAGCAATTGATGGATAAGCTGCGCGAAGCCGCCCGCGTGTTATTGGCCGAGCGTGACAACATCCAAAAGCTGCGTGATGCCTGCCGCTTGCTGATCGCGGAACGGGAAGCCTGGAAGCGCCGTGCGCTCGCCGCTGAAGCCCGCATGTTGACTGAAGAAGCCGAAGAAATTGACCAAAGGCGGTTTGACGCGCTGCGCCGCGTGCTGGCGCGTGAATTGCACCCGGATTACGCGCCGGCTGACCAGGGAGATCTTTCGCTCCGTGAAGCGCTGTTCAAATCCATCTGGCCCAAGGTGGAACAGATCGAACGCAAGGGGCGTTCGGGTTAAGGCTGCCTACCGCCCCAACCATCGCGCCAAGCGTTCCGGCGCCGCCGCCATATCCGCTTCCCGCCCGCAATAAGAAAACCGCAGGAAGCGCCCGCCGCGGCCCCTATCAAAATCAAGCCCAGTGGTGGCAGAAATCCCCGCCCCTTCCAGCATGGAAGCCGAAAACGCCGCGCTGTCATTTGTCAGTGCCGATACATCGCACCAAAGATAAAAGGCGCCATCGGCAGCAGCGATGCGGTCAAACCCAGCCTTCGGCAGGCCGGCCAAAAGCGCGGCACGGCTACGCGCATAGGCGGCCTTATTGCCTTCCAATTCTTCGCGGCAATCCATGGCTGCTTCCGCCACAACTTGGGCGATATGCGGCGCGCTGATGAACATGTTTTGCGCCAGGCATTCCACCGGGCGAATCAAATCTTCGGGCAGCACCAGCCAGCCGATGCGCCAGCCGGTCATGGACCAGTATTTGGAAAAACTATTCACCACCACAGCACTATCGCTGAAAGCCGCCGCGCTGCTTTCAGCAACCGTGCCCCAGCTCAGCCCATGATAGATTTCATCGCTGATCAGCCGCACCCCTTCGGCATGGCACCAGCGCGCAATGGCGGCCAATTCATCCGGCGTCAGCATGGTGCCGGCGGGGTTGCAGGGGCTGGCGATTATCAGCCCCGCCGGGCGCGGATCGAGCTTTTCCAGCATGGCAACCGTGGGCTGAAAGCGCGTTGCAGCATCGCATTCCAGCAATTGCGGGCGCATCCCAAGCCCTTGCAGGATATTGGCATAGGGCGGGTAGAAGGGTGCCGCCATGGCAATGGCATCGCCGGGGTCAAACGCCGCCAGAAACGCCAGTGGAAAAGCACCAGAAGCGCCCATGGTCACCGCGATGCGCCGCGCCGGCACGACCATGCCGTAATGGTCCAAATAATGCCGCGCGATACGTTCCCTGAGCGAGACCAGCCCAAAGGCTTCCGTATAGCCAAGCGGCGCGCCGGTATTGAGCGCGCATATCGCAGCCTCGGCCGCGCCACGCGGTGCGCCGGTGCTGGGCTGGCCCACTTCCATGCGAATAATGCCTGGTGCGCCGGGCGGCAGGCTGGCCGCGCGCGCATTGGCGGCCGAAATCACATCCATCACCAGGAAGGGCGGGGCCTCAGCCCCGCGACCGGTCTTCAGCGCCATGATCAGCGCACAAAACTGCCAAGCGCCACACCGCCGCCGCGCTGATCGGTGGCTCCAATGCATCCGGGGCCATTGGTGGGCACTGTACCGGCGCAGGAAATCACCACACCGCGCCCCGAAGCCGGCACCCCGGCATAAGGATCAGCCGGGCCGGCCCTGCGCTGCACCGCGGCCAGCGGCAAGGCCGTTGCGGCCAAAGCCGCATCCCCCCCGCTGCCCGAAGCTGCGGCGCGGAAACGGCGCAAATCAGGCCGGGCCAGGATGGCCACTGGCAGGGGCGCAGCCTCTACCCGGCCAATGCCCGGCGCTGCCGCCAGCAAAATCCCGGTGCCCGCCACCACGCGGCCCGTGCCGAACAAATTATTCATGCTGAAGGCGCAGGACACCGCATTGCCTTCCCGGTCCAGCGTGACAAGCGAAGCGCCCGCCCCAGCCCCCGCACTGTTATCCGCCCCCGGCGCCTGCCCGGCCATGGCCGCCTGCACCGCGCCCGCCATGCCCGGCGAAGCATCCGTGCTGAGCAGCACCAAATCTGTCCCCAAGGCACTACGCGTGGCTGAGGCAACGCGCATGCGGGTTGCACGCAATTCAGCTTCGGTAAGCCCACCGCCGGAAGCAGCCGAGCCTTCCACCAAACGTTCCGCCAAATTGCCCTGGTAAAGATCACCAAAGCCAAGCGCGGCGGCGCGCAGCTGGGCCAAGGATGCGCTCAAATCCTGCTGAATGATGCGATCACCAAGTTGCAACACGCCGCCGCCCGAGCGGCCAAAAATCAGCCGCGCGCTGGGGTCCGCGAGTAAGGGCCCGGCAACCACGGCCAGATCATCGGCCAGCGTCC
>CAIMVB010000479.1 GCA_903844785.1 uncultured Rhodospirillales bacterium
CGGAAGCCTAGTGCCAAATGCGCCCCCTGTCTTGAGGGCTTGCCCCGGCGCCCGCCCGGTGGCACCCCTTGTCAGAGAGGGAGGCGGCGCAGTGGATATTGCTGGAGTGTTCTCGTTGCAGGGGTGCGTGGCGCTGGTGACTGGTGCGTCCGGCGTTTTGGGTGCGCATTTCGCCCGCGTGCTGCATGGCGCGGGGGCTTCGGTGGCGCTGGCCGCGCGGCGCGAAGCCACGACGGCGGCGCTGGCGGCCGAATTGGGTGCGCGCGCGGTATCCGTGCCCTTGGATGTGACCGCGCCAGAGACGATTGCGCCCGCTTTTGCCGCTGCGGAAGCCGCCTTTGGCGCGCCATGCGATATTCTGGTCAATAATGCCGGCATCGCCGTGACCAAACCCGCGCTGCAACAAAGCATTGCCGATTGGGATGCGGTGCATGATGTGAATTTGCGCGGCTGTTTTCTGGTGGCGCAGGAAGCGGCCAAGCGCCTGGTGGCGGCAAAAGCGCCTGGCGTTGTGGTGAATATCGCCTCCGTCCTGGGGGAGCGCATTATCCCGGGTGTGGTGGGCTATACCTCCGCCAAGGCCGGGCTGTTGCACATGACGCGGCATTTGGCCGTGGAATGGGCGCGCCATGGCATTCGGGTGAATGCGATTGCGCCCGGCTATATCGCCACCGATATCAACCGTGATTATTTCGCCTCCGATTCTGGGCAGGCGATGATCAAACGCATCCCGCAGCGCCGGCTTGGCGCCGCCGAGGACCTTACCGGGCCGCTACTGCTGCTCGCTTCCGCCGCCGGGGCGCATATGACCGGCGCGGTGGTGACAGTAGATGGCGGCCATTCGATCAACCCGCTTTAGGTTTCATCATTATGGAATTCACGCTGCCCCTCGAAATTGACGATATGCGCCGACGCATCCGCCGCTTTGTGGATGAAAAGCTGATCCCGCTGGAATCCGACCGCGCGAATTTTGATGAGCACGAAAACATCGCGCCCCATGTGTTGGTGGAAATGCGCAAGGCCGCGAAGGCGGAAGGGCTTTGGGCGCTGCAAATGCCAAAGCGGCTGGGCGGGCAGGAATTGCCGCGCATTGGCATGGCCGCCTGTTATGAGGAAATGAACCGTTCCATCTTCGGCCCCGTGGTGTTCAATAGCGCCGCACCGGATGACGGCAATATGATGATCCTGGATCGCGTTTTACCGGAAGCGATGAAGCCGCGCTGGTTGCAGCCGATTGTGGATGGGGATGTGCAATCCGCCTTTGCCATGACGGAACCGGATGGCTGCGGTTCCGACCCGAACCTGACCTATACTAAGGCGGAACGGGTTGGGAATGATCGCTGGCGCATCACTGGGCGCAAATGGTTCATCACCGGCGCCGGCAATGCGAAGATATTCATCATCATCGCGCGCACATCGGATGATCCGCGCAAGGGGCTTTCCGCCTTTCTGTTCAGCGCCGATCAACCGGGCTGGAAGATTGTGCGCCGCATCCCGATCATGGGGCCGGAAGAACATGGCGGGCATTGCGAATTGGAGTTCGATGGCCTCGAAATCCCCAATGAGCATCTGCTGATGAATGAAGGCGATGGGCTGAAGCTGACGCAAATGCGGCTTGGCGTGGCGCGGTTGACCCATTGCATGCGCTGGCTTGGGCTTTCGCGCCGCGCCTTGGAAATCGCCATGGAGCGCATTGGGCAGCGCGATTCCTTCGGCATGAAGCTGATTGACCGCGAAAGCGTGCAGGGCCTGGTGGGCCAGGCGGCGATGGAAATTGAAATCGGCCGGCTCCTGACCATGAAGGCGGCCTGGATTCTGGACCAAGGCGGCTTCGCGCGGAAGGAAGTTTCCATGGCGAAGATCGTGGTCGCGGATGCTTTGCAAAAATCCGTGGATACGGCGCTGCAATTGCTGGGCGCGCGCGGCTATTCCAAGGATACCGTGATTGAATGGATGTACCGCTATGCCCGCCAGGCGCGGCTGGTGGATGGCGCATCCGAAGTGCATCGCATGGTGCTGGCCAATGTGCTGCGGGCCGAGGGTTCTGGATTCTTCGCCTGGGGTCCGCCCAAGCATGGATGAGGCGCGGCGCGCGAAACTGACCGATTGGCTGCGCGGGGCAACCGGTGCGGCTGATTTGCGGCTTGGCGCGATGTCTTTGCTTTCCGGCGGCGCCATTCAGCAGAATTGGGCAGTTGATGTTGTGCTGGCCGGGCGCGATGAAGCCTGGGTCTTGCGCACGGATAATGCGGCGACCTTGGCAGTTTCTCTGCCGCGTTCCGCCGAATTCGCGCTTTTGAAGGCCGCCTTCGCCGAGGGCGTCACGGTGCCGGAACCGCTGTATTTATGCGAAGATACCGGCGTGCTTGGCGCGCCGTTCTTCGTCATGCGGCGCGTGCAGGGCATTGCCGCTGGGCATCGCGTGGTGAAAAGCGAAACGCTGTGCGGTGGGCGCGATGCGGCAGTGCGCGCGCTGGGGCGTGAATTGGCGCGTATTCATCGCATCACGCCGCCGCGTGCGGATTTGGGGTTTCTGGGTGCGCCACCCGTTGATGCCTGCCTTGCTTTTGTTGCGGAGCAGCGTGCCGCGCTGGACCGCCAAGCGCTGCCGCGCCCGGTGCTGGAATGGGGCTTGCGCCATTTGGAACGCTCGGCCCCGCCGCCCTTGCCGGCCGTGCTGAACCATAATGATTTCCGCACCGGCAATCTGATGTTGGCGGATGATGGCGTGGCGGCGGTGCTGGATTGGGAATTCGCCGCCTGGGGAGACCCGCATGCCGACCTTGGTTGGTTCTGCGCCAAATGCTGGCGCTTTGGCAGCACGTATGAAGCGGGCGGTATTGGCGCGCGGGATGCCTTCTATGCCGGCTATGCTGCGGAAGCGGGAAGCGCGGTGGATGCGGCGCGCGTGACTTGGTGGGAATTGGCTGCGCATATCCGCTGGGCGATGATTGCAATTGATCAGGCAGAACGCCATCTTTCCGGCAAGGAACCAAGCCTGGAATTGGCGCTGACCGGCCATATTGTGCCAGAGCTTGAATGGGAAATCCTGAATATGACGGGGGTGCCCCATGCAGCGTGAAGCCCCGGAAGGCCCGAATCTTTTGGCAACGGCGCGCGATGCGCTTCTGACCGAAATTCTGCCCAAGCTTACCGGTACGGATGCCTTCACCGCGCGGATGATTGCGAATGCCATGGCGATTGCGGCGCGCGAAGCCGCACAGAATGATGTATGGGTTGCTGACATGCGCGCCACGGTGCAGCGCCTGACGGGCGATGCCGCCGCGCCGGACCGCGCCTTCGCTGCCACGATTCGTACAGGCGCTTTTGATCCCGGCACCACGCACCATGCGGAAGCGGCGGCGCTGCTTCGCCA
>CAIMVB010000480.1 GCA_903844785.1 uncultured Rhodospirillales bacterium
CGCGCGGTGATCGTGCGGACTTCCTTCCCGGTGCGCCGTAATGATGGTTCTGTGATTCGCTTCGACCGCAATGCGGCGGTGCTGATCAACAAGCAGAATGAACCGATCGGTACGCGTATCTTTGGCCCGGTGGTGCGTGAACTTCGCGCGAAGAAGTTCATGAAGATCATCTCTCTGGCGCCGGAGGTGTTGTAAGCCATGGCTCAGAAGATAAGAAAAGGCGATCGCGTTCAGATCCTTTCCGGGCGCGATAAGGGGCGGCAGGGCGAAGTCATTCGCGTGATGCCGGCCGAAGACCGTGCACTGGTGCAGGGCATCAATCTGGTGAAGCGTCACCAGAAGCCTTCTGGCATTGGTAATCCGGGCGGGATCACTGAGAAAGAAGCGCCGATTCATCTTTCGAATCTGTCGCTGCTTGATCCGAAGTCTGGCAAGCCGACCCGCGTTGGCTTCAAGATGCTTGAAGATGGCAAGAAGGTCCGGGTGGCGCGTGCCTCCGGCGAGGTGCTTGACGCATGAGCGACGTGAAGGAACAGCCCAGGCTGCGCCAGCATTACGATGCTGTGGTGCGTAAGCAGCTGGCAGAAGAATTCGGCTACAGCAATCCAATGGAAGTGCCGAAGCTGGAAAAGATCGTGATTAATATGGGCGTGGGCGAAGCCGCCGGAGACCAGAAAAAGCTTGATGCCGCGGTATCCGATCTGACCCTGATTTCGGGTCAGAAGCCGGTCAAGACCAAGGCAAAGAAGGCGATCGCGGGCTTCAAGATTCGCGAAGGCCAGGCGATTGGCTGCAAGGTCACGCTGCGCAAGGAACGCATGTATGAATTCCTTGACCGGCTGGTGACCATTGCTCTGCCACGCGTGCGCGATTTCCGGGGTATTCCCGGTAATCGCGGCTTCGATGGTCGTGGCAATTATGCCCTTGGCCTGAAGGAGCAGATCGTGTTCCCCGAAATCATTTATGACAAGGTGGATACGGTTCGCGGCATGGACATTGTTTTCGTCACGACGGCGAAGACCGACAAGGAAGCGAAGGCGCTGCTCAAGGCGTTCCAGCTTCCTTTCCAGAACTGAGTTTTTTGGAAAACCGCCGGGTAATCCCGGCAGGTTCCGGAGGGTTATGACGTATGGCTAAGACATCGTCTGTTGAAAAGAATAAGCGCCGGGAGCAGCTTTCCAAGCTGCATTCCTCCAAGCGCGCGGCGTTGAAGGCTACGGTGATGAACCGCGAGCTGCCGATGGAAGATCGCTTCGAAGCGACGCTGAAGCTGGCCCAATTGCCCCGCAATGGCGCCAAGAGTCGCGTTCGTCTGCGCTGCGAGCTGACCGGCCGCCCGCGTGGCAATTACCGCAAGTTTAAGCTTTGCCGTAACGCCTTCCGTGAATTGGCCAATCAGGGCCAAATCCCGGGTGTCGTGAAGGCAAGCTGGTAAGGAAGCCCGGCATGTCCATGTCTGATCCGCTGGGCGATCTGCTCACCCGCATCCGCAATGCGCAATCCGCGCGCCAGACCCGGTGCAAGGCACCGGCGTCTAAGCTGCGTGAGAATGTGCTTGATGTGCTGAAGCGCGAAGGGTTCATTCGCGCCTGGCGCACCGAAGAACTTCGCCCTGGTGTGAAGTTCATCGATATCGAATTGAAATATTCCGAAGGCGAACCCGCCATTCGCGAAATCACGCGCGTGTCCAAGCCTGGCCGCCGCGTCTATTCGAAGATCACCGAACTGCCCAAGTTCTATAACGGTCTTGGCATGTCCATTCTTTCCACGCCGCGTGGCGTGATGAGCGAAAATGAGGCCCGCGCTGCCAATGTTGGCGGCGAGGTCCTCTGCCGCGTATTCTGACGGAGGGTTTGGCAATGTCTCGCGTCGGAAAATATCCGGTTCAGGTGCCTTCGGGGGTGCAGCTTGCACTTTCCGGCCGCACGTTGGTTGCCAAGGGCAAGCTTGGTGAATTGAAGCTTGACCTGACGGATGATGTAGATATCGAAATCAGCGATCAGCAGGTGGCGGTGAAGCCGCGCCGTGATGATCGCCGGGCGCGCACCATGTGGGGCACCACGCGCAGCCTGATCAACAGCATGGTGACGGGTGTTTCCGCGGGCTTCGTGAAGTCCATGGAAATCAACGGCACGGGTTATCGCGCGGCGGTGCAGGGCAAGGATCTTGTGCTGAACCTCGGCTATAGCCACGAAATCCGCTACCCTATCCCGGCTGGCATCAAGATCACCTGCGAACGCCCAACGGCGATCAAGGTTGAAGGCTCTGACAAGCGCCAGGTTGGCCAGGTAGCTGCGGAAATCCGCGCCTATCGCGGTCCGGAGCCCTATAAGGGCAAGGGCGTCAAGTACGAGAATGAGCAGATCCTCCGGAAGGAGGGGAAGAAGAAGTAATGGCCAGCAAGCTCGACCTTCAGGAGCGGCGCAAGCGTCGTCTCCGTTATCAGATCCGGATGAAGTCTGGTGGGCGTCCGCGCCTTTCGATCTTCCGTTCGGGCAAGCATATCTATGCGCAGGTCATTGATGACGCGCAGGGCCGTACGGTCGCTGCCGCGTCTTCCTTGGAAAAGACCATGCGTGAAGCCTTGAAGACTGGCGCCGATACGGCGGCGGCTTCGGCGGTTGGCAAATTGGTTGCCGAACGTGCCGTTGCTGCTGGCGTTACCGCGGTGGTTTTTGATCGCGGACCTTATCTTTATCACGGGCGCGTCAAGGCGCTCGCGGACGGCGCCCGCGAGGGCGGGCTGTCGTTCTGAAGGGCTGAACAAGATGGCACGTGAACCTAGGGGCGGTGGTGAAGGCGGCGAGGGCGGTGAACGCCGTCGTCGTGGCGGGCGTGATCGTGAACGCGAACCGCGCGCTGATCGTCAGGAAGGCGATGAACTGAAGGACAAGCTGGTTACCATCAATCGCGTCGCGAAGGTGGTAAAGGGTGGTCGTCGCTTCAGCTTCGCAGCATTGGTTGTTGTGGGTGATGAAAAGGGCCGCGTTGGCTGGGGTGCTGGTAAGGCGCGCGAAGTGCCGGAAGCGATCCGCAAGGCGACGGAACGCGCCAAGCGCGGCATGATCCGCGTGCCGATGCGTGAAGGCCGTACGCTGCATCATGATGTGGTGGGCGAATTCGGCGCGGGCCGCGTTATTCTGCGCGCGGCGCCTGCCGGTACCGGCATCATTGCCGGTGGCCCGATGCGCGCTGTGTTTGAAACCCTTGGCATGGGCGATGTTGTCGCCAAGTGCACGGGTTCGGCCAATCCGCATAACATGGTGAAGGCCACTTTCGCCGCGCTGTCGCGCTGCACCAGCCCTCGGGCGGTTGCTGCGCGCCGTGGCAAGAAGGTGGGCGATATCCTTGGTCCGCGGAAGGAAGCGCCGTCTGAAGCGCAGGAGGCCGCGAATGGCTGAGAAAAAGACCGTAAAGGTGACCCAGCTTGGGTCGCCGATCGGGCGCAAGCCTGGTCAAAAAGAAACCCTGATTGGCCTTGGGCTCAATAAGCGCCATCGTACGCGTGAATTGGAAGACACGCCTGCGGTGCGCGGCATGATCCGCAAGGTTGCCCACCTCATCAAGGTGGAGGATTGAACCATGAAGTTGAATGAAATCCGCGACAATGCTGGCGCGCGGCCCAAGTTCAAGCGCATCGGCCGCGGTATTGGCTCTGGTAAGGGCAAAACCGGTGGTCGCGGCGTGAAGGGTCAGAAGGCGCGTACCGGCGTTTCGCTGAACGGGTTCGAAGGTGGCCAGTTGCCGATTTATCGGCGTCTGCCGAAGCGTGGCTTCGTCAATACCTTCCGCAAGCTCTACGCTACGCTGAATATTGGCACTCTGGATGCGGCTATCGAAGCTGGGCGTCTGCCGGCGGGCCAGGATCTGGATGAAGCGGCGCTGCGTGCGTCTGGCGTTGTCCGGTCCAGTGCGAAGTTCGAAGGCGTGCGGCTGCTGGGCAAGGGTGAAATCAAGCGGGCGGTTCGGATTACGGTTTCTGGCGCTTCGGCGGCGGCTATTGCTGCTGTGGAAGCCGCTGGCGGTAGCGTGACGCTGACTGCCCCGGCTGAGGGTGGCTGAGCCTTGCTGGTATCGCCTCGCGTAATGGCGAAGCGGGACTGATTCTTGGCGGCGCGCGGGGGCACTCGGGCGCCGCTTTCATTCTGGCGATTATCGCTTGTCATGTGCAGGCGCGGCGCCACATAAGGCCTGAAGTCGAAGCGCGGTTTTAGGGCGCTTGCCAAGCTTGGGAGAATGCGCATGGCGTCCGCCATGGAACAAGCGATGTCGAATTTGAACCTCGGCGTGCTCTCCAAGGCGACCGAGCTGAAGAACCGTATCTGGTTCACGCTTGGCGCGCTGATCGTCTATCGGCTTGGTACCTATATCCCTGTGCCAGGCGTTGATGCGGCGGTGATGGGCGAAATCCTCGCCCAGCATGGCGGCGGCATTCTTGGCATGTTCGACATGTTCTCGGGCGGTGCGCTTGGGCGCATGACGGTATTTGCCCTCAACATCATGCCCTATATCAGCGCCAGCATCATCGTGCAGTTGATGACGGCAGCCGTTCCCGCCTGGGAAGCGCTGAAGAAGGAAGGCGAATCGGGGCGGAAGAAGCTCAATCAATATACGCGCTACCTCACCGTCGCGATCGCAATTTTCCAAGCCTATGGCATTGCCATTGGGCTCGAAAGCATGCGCGGCCAGTTTGGCGCCGCCGTTTATGATCCAGGCATTTTCTTCCGGCTGTCCTGCGTGATTACGCTGGTGGGCGGCACCATGTTCCTGATGTGGCTTGGTGAACAGATCACTGCGCGCGGTGTTGGCAATGGCATCAGCCTGATCATTTTCGCGGGTATTGTTGCGAACCTGCCCTCTGCGCTGATCAGCACGCTTGAATTGGGCCGCACCGGCGCGCTTTCCACCATTTTCATCATCGCCTTCCTGATCATTGCCTTGCTGGTGATAGCCTTGGTGGTGTTCATCGAACGCGCCCAGCGTCGCATTCCGGTGCAATACCCAAAGCGCCAAGTCGGCAACCGCATGTTTGGCGGCGAATCGACCCATTTGCCGTTGAAGCTCAATACGTCAGGCGTTATTCCGCCGATCTTTGCTTCCTCGCTGCTGTTGCTGCCCGCAACAGTCGCTGGGTTCTCTCAAGATATGGCGGATGGCTGGCTGCAGACCCTGACCGCGATGCTGGCCCATGGGCGGCCCGCCTATATGGTCCTGTATATGGCGATGATTGTGTTTTTCGCGTTTTTCTACACGGCCATTGTCTTCAATCCGACAGAGACGGCGGATAATCTGAAGAAGTATGGCGGCTTTATTCCTGGCATTCGCCCCGGCCAGAATACGTCTGACTATCTTGACCGCGTGCTGACACGGCTGACGGTTCTTGGTGCCGCCTATCTTTGCCTGGTCTGCATCATCCCGGAAATTCTGATCAGCCAATATGGCGTGCCGTTCTATTTCGGCGGTACGTCGCTGCTGATCATCGTCTCCGTGACAATGGATACGGTGGCGCAAGTGCAATCGCATCTTTTTGCCCATCAGTACGAAGGCCTGATTAAAAAAGCGCGTCTTGGCGGCCGTGGGCAGCCGCGTGGGCGCTGAGACCGGAGGAAACGGATGAACCTTATCCTTCTCGGCCCGCCTGGCGCGGGCAAGGGCACTCAGGCCAAGATGCTGGAAGAGAAATTTGGCATCGCCCAGATTTCCACCGGCGACATGCTGCGCGCCGAGGTGAAATCGGGCAGCGAAATTGGTCTTAAGGCCAAGGGAATCATGGAACGTGGCGAACTGGTCCCGGATGAGGTGATCACGGCCATGTTGAAGGCGCGCGTTGCGCGCCCTGATTGTGCCAAGGGCTTTATTTTGGATGGCTTCCCGCGCACCGCCCCTCAGGCGGCGTCGCTTGATGCCATGCTGAAGGAAAGCGGGCTTCAGCTTGACCATGTGATCGAGTTGAAAGTGGATGATGGTGCGCTGGTGGAACGCATTTCCGGGCGCTTTAGCTGCGCCAAATGCGGCGCTGGCTACCATGACAGGTTCAAGCAGCCGGCCAAGGCCGGTGTGTGTGATAGCTGCGGCGGGGGCGAATTTTCCCGCCGGGCGGATGACAAGGCGGAAACCGTGGCAGCACGGCTTGAAGCCTATCATCGTCAGACTGCCCCCTTGCTGCCTTACTATGCGGGGCAAGGGAAGTTGAAAGCTGTTGACGGCATGGCTTCCATGACGGAAGTCGCGCGCCAGATCGGCGAAATTTTGTCAGGAAAGGCTTGACGGGGAAGGGTACTGGGGCTAATCCCGCTGCTCCCGCGGCGGGGGGCAACTCTGGCCGCTCTTTGTCGTTTCAAATTCATTCGGAACACTCCGCCGGCTGGGCCCATAGGGCTACCGCGGCGGTATCGGGGGGCTCGGCCCCAGGAGAGGCACTGTGGCGCGCATCGCCGGCGTGAATATTCCGACCAATAAGCGGGTGCTGATCTCGCTTCGTTATATCTATGGCATTGGCCCGCAGAACGCGAAGGTCATCTGCGATCAGTTGAGCATCCCGGCCGAACGCCGTGTGAATCAGCTGACCGATGATGAAGTGATGCGCATCCGCGAATTGATCGACCGCGAATACCGCGTGGAAGGCGATTTGCGGCGTGAGCAGGCCATGAACATCAAGCGCCTGATGGATATGGCTTGCTACCGCGGGCTGCGGCATCGCAAGGGGCTGCCGGTGCGTGGCCAGCGCACCCATACCAATGCGCGTACCCGCAAGGGCAAGGCGGTGGCTATCGCCGGCAAGAAGAAGGTGACGAAGTAAGATGGCTCGTGAACCCCGCGGCGGTGCCGCTCGTGGCCCGGTGAAGCGCAAGGAACGGAAGAATATCTCCTCCGGCGTTGCCCATGTGC
>CAIMVB010000481.1 GCA_903844785.1 uncultured Rhodospirillales bacterium
CAGATGGAGCGCCACCACTTCGCCCCCCTGCCCCGCCACTTCCGGAAAGCGCCGCCGCACATCCGGGTCATGCCCCGGAATCACGCGGCTATCATCACCGCCCGCCAACTTCTTCGCCGCGCGCCAGCCAGCCGCCATGGCGCCGAGGTCGAAGATGATCGGGAAGGGATTGCCGCTGAGCGCATTGGCGTAGAAATGCATGGCGTCTGAGGCCAGAACCACCGGCCCACGCGCCGTTTGCACGCGCACCACTTGCAAGCCATCCGAATGGCCACCGACGCGATGCACGGATACACCCGGTGCCACTTCGCCATCTCCATCATGGAACACGACGCGATCCGCATAAAGCGCCTTCACCATGGCCACCACATGCGCAGCCTCAAAAGGCAGGCGAATGGCATGCACGCACATGTGCCGGCCTGTCGCGAAATGCATTTCGCGTTCCTGCAAATGGAATTTGGCGCCTGGGAACATGCCAAGCGAACCCGCGTGATCATAATGCAAATGCGTGATGATCACGTCCGATACCTTGGCCGCATCCGTGCCCATGGCTTTCAGGCTATCGCGCACATTGCGCGCGATGGTGCGGCCCCGGCCGGCAGCGGTTTCCTCATCAAAGCCGGTATCAACCACGATTTCCTGCCCATCCGGCGCACGCAGCAACCAGATGAAGTAATCAAGCGGCATGGCTTCATGCGCATCGGGCACGGGCAGCAGGAAATTCGTCTGCGCCGTGCGTTCATGCCGCCCATAGCGGATGGCATAGACTTCCCAATTCATGATTCCTTATTCCCCCCAAGCACCGTGCCGGTCATTTGTTCCAGCATTTTCGCAACCGCGGTGTGATCCACCCCCGGCCCAAGCGATGTTGCCGCCGCCAGCCACATTTCCCGACACAAGGCCGAGAATGGCGCCGGTGTTGTCGTCTCCCGCCCCACTTCCAGGGCAATGGAAAGGTCCTTCACCATCAGATCAAGCCCAAACCCCGCATCAAAACGGCGGGACAGCACGTATTCCTTGAACTTTTTCTGCGTGGAATTGTTCATGCCGGAAGATGCATTCAGCACATCCACCATGGTTGTCGGGTCAAGCCCAAAGCGCTGGCCGATCAGCAAGGCTTCAATGCCGATCAAATAACCACCGGCCGAGACCAGATTATTCAGCGCCTTCATCGCCTGACCGGCGCCGATATCGCCGCAGCGATAGACGGAAGTGCCCATCGCCTTCAGCACGGGCTCAGCCCGGTCAATCTCGGCGGCCGGGCCGCCCACCATGATGGCCAATTGGCCGGTCTTGGCGCGCGGCACGCCGCCCGAGACCGGGCAATCAATCATCGCGACCCCATGGCCTTCCAACATGGCCGCGATTTCCCGCGTGCGGCCTGGCTGGCCGGAAGTCATATCCATCACCAGCATGCCGGGCTTGAGTGATGGCAGCATGGCTTCCACCGCTTCGGCCACCTGCTTGCTGGTGGGGACAATCATCACCACGCAATCAGCACCGGCAGCGGCTTCGGCTGGCGTCGCCGCCGCCTTGGCACCGGTTTCGGCGGCGAAGGATGCGGCGCGCCCTGGCGCCACATCACATACCGTCACCTCAAACCCCGCCTTCACCAGATTGGCCGCCATTGGCCAACCCATATTGCCGATGCCGGCGAAGGCGATGCGCTTCAATGCTGCGGACATCACTTCTTCCCCGGAATCGCGCCTTCGGCGAGCAGCACTTCATGGGTGGCCTTGAAGGCATCAAGCCCAGCCGGAATGCCGCAATAGGCGGTGGCGTGCAGCAGCGTCGCCTTGATTTCATCAACGGTGACGCCGTTATTCAGCGCGCCCTTCACATGCAGCTTCACTTCCGGGATTTTGCCGAGCGCGGTCAGCATCGCGAGGTTGAGAAGCGAACGCGTCTTACGGTCCAGCGTGGGATCGCCCCAAGCCCAGCCCCAAGCCCAAGCGGTGGTGGCGCGCTGGAAGGACATCATGAATTCATCGGCCTTCGCCATGGACGAATCCACATATTCCGGGCCCAACACCGCACGGCGGATGGGCAAACCTTTATCAAACAACGCCTGATCGTCGGACATCTTATGCTCCTTCATGGATTGGATGGGGCAGGCTGGCGTGATGGCGCCATGCGGTCAACCGGGGGCGGGTTGCGTCCGGCCAGCGTCAGGATAGGCTTGCGCTGAAACCGCCCGGGAAACGCCGCCATGATCCGCCTGCTTGCCTTGCTTTGCCTTCTAATGGCCCAGCCAGCCCTTGGGCAGACGGCGCCGGAAGCTTATCCCGCGCGGCCTATTCGCATGATTGTGCCCTTTGCCTCAGGCGGTTCGGCTGATCTGGTCGCGCGCATCGCGGCCCAGGGCATGTCAGAAAAGCTCGGCCAGACCATTGCGGTTGAAAATCGCGGCGGTAGCGGCGGCGTGATTGGCTCTGAAGCGGTGCTGGCGGCGCCGGCGGATGGCTATACCATCGCGTTTCATTCCATGTCTTCCGCCGTGCTGAATGCCGGACTTTATCGCAACCTTTCCTTCGATGTGCGCCGCGCTTTCATTCCCGTATCACTCGTCGGCAGCGTGCCCAATATCGTTCTCATTAATCCGCGGCTGCCTGCGGCCAATCTGGCCGAATTCATTGCGCTGATCCGCGCCAATCCCGGCAAATACAGCTATGCCAGTTCCGGCGCCGGCACGATTGTGCATCTTTCCGCGCATATGCTGGCCAGCATGGCGGGGGCCGAGATGCTGCATGTGCCCTATCGCGGTTCAGGCCCTGCCATGACCGACCTTCTGGCCGGGCGCATTGACATGATGGTGGATACACTCCCTTCCGTGATTCCGCAGGTCCGCGCGGGGCAATTGCGCGCTTTGGCCATGGGTACTCGCCAGCGCAACCCAACCCTGCCGGATGTGCCAACCGCCGAAGAAGCCGGCTTGCCTGGCTATGAAAGCTATAATTGGCATGCGGTTTTCGCACCGCAGGGCACACCGCCCGCCGTGGTGGCACGACTGGAACGCGCCGCCCGGGAAGCCGTGGCGGAAGCCGCCATTCGCCAAAAGCTGATTGATGTTGGCGTTGACCCGCGCGGCACGAGCGCAGCCGAATTGGCCACCTTCTGGGATCAACAATTGGCGCTGTGGATTCCGATTATCCGGGCTTCCGGCGCCACGGCGGATTAGGCTTTTTCGGCTTCTTCCGGCTGATACCAGGGCCAGCGCTGCTTCACGACTGGGCTATCTGGCGCATAGGCGATGCAGGTACCTATCAAGGCGGGACGAAGCTTTTTTTCGTCTACCACCTCTCCAGCGGCGCGGCGCGCTGCGGCCTGTTCGCGTTCCCGCTGGCGACGCACGGGGTAGAGCGTTTGGAAGGCAACCGTGCCCATTTGGCCAATCACTTCGCGCAAATGGGTGCAGCCATGGATACCGCCCACCCTTTCATTCACCGCGCGCACAAAACCAGGCCCAATCTTCAAACCCGCAAGCCGCGCAAAATTAGGGGCCGCTGCCGGGCAGACATCATAAGGCGTGAAATCCGATGACGCTTCGCAGGACAGGACTTCGAATTCCTCAGTGATTGTCATGCGGATCCACATGCCATGCAAAGCCTCGCCAGATTCGATCCAGCCGCGGCCCTCATTGTTGAAGCCATAGCTTTTGGTATCCACCAGATGGGCTTCGATATCGAAAAGCCCATCCTTGCGCTGATAGCCACGCAATTGGATGTCGCGCAGATGGAGCAGTTGACGCTCGGCGGGGTCAGAAAGCGGCATGGGTCAGTATCCGGTTACGCTGCAATGCAGCACCCTTCTGGCATGATGCGCGCGTAAGGGCCAGATCAGGCAGTGTCGAGGCGGATGCTGCCGCTGAGTGCCTCACCGGGCGCTAGCAGGCGCATGGGCGCGGCGGCGGCCAGTGCTGCGCGATTTGGCGCATCCGGCATATGGCTGACGGGTTCCACGCAAAGCACGGGTTGGGCTGCCGGGGCATAGACTTGCACGCCGGCCGCGAAATCACCCTTTGCCGTCATGATGAGGGTCCCGGCAGGCAACGCAAGTCGCGCGACACCATCCCAGCCGGCCAAGAAATTATCGAGGCCAATGAGCCCGGCTTCATCCGCAGCAATGCCGGCACACGGCGTGAAGCTTTGGGGCAGGCCGCGCGCATCATGGCTGGCGCGCTGCGTGGCCTTCAGATGCAGCGATGTCTCAGCGCTGCGTGCAAACCAGGGGTGCCAACCCATACCGTAAGGCACGGGCGCTTGGCCTTCATGGCGCAATGCCATTTCCATCAGCAGGCCATCAGCACTGAGCACCAGCGTGAGCCGCGCCGCATAGTCAAACAGCATGGAGGTAACGCGCTGATGCAGCACCGCGTGATCCGGTGCTGCGCTTAGGATCTGCCAAGGCAAATCCCGCGCAAGCCCGTGAATGGCGGTGTTTTCCACCGTTCGATTGATAGGCATGGCATGGCCCGCGATGCGCCCGCCATCCAACCGATTGGCCCAGGGCAGCATCCAGAAAGCACCATAAGCACCGGGGTGCCGCGCGCCTGCAGGCGTTGGCACCAGAATATCCCGCCCGCGCCAGCGCAGCGCCGCAAAAGCCGCGCCCTGTTCAGGCAGGATCAGCGCTTCCCAATCCCCCGCCTGCAGACGGAGTTGTTTCATTCCAGCGCGAAAGTATCGCGCGGCGCGGGTGCGGCGCGGGAATATTCAATGGCAGTATAAGCGCCGCCCTGGTAGCGTTCTGAAACCGGATCAGACGTGATGCCTTCAAGTTCAGTGCGCCAGCGTTCGGCATTATCCCGCGGCGCCCAACCGATGCGGGCGCGGTGATCCTCACCCCAATAGCCGGTCGGATTATTGGATTGGCCCCAAATCACGGCATGGCCAACCTTTTCCGCCATCACGCAACATTCAATCAGACGTGTGAGATCAGGGTAGGAAAGCCAAGTGGATAGCATGCGCCGATCAAGCGGCTTGGGCTGGCAGGAACCAATGCGGAGATTGACGTTTTCAACCCCATGCTTGTCCCAATACATCCGCCCCATCATCTCGCCATAGACTTTTGAAATGCCGTAATAGCCATCAGGGCGGAACGCACAATCCGCATCCAGCTTCGCATCATTACCGCGCGGGCGTTCATGAAAGCCGATGGTGTGATTGGAACTGGCGAAAATCACGCGCGCCCCTTCGCGCCGCGCGGCTTCATATACGTGATATAGCCCGCGCAGATTGGGGCCGAGGATTTCCTCAAACGGGCGTTCCACACTGACGCCACCAAAATGCAGAATGGCGCCGCAGCCTTCCGCTTGGCGCAGCAGCGCAACCCCATCATTCAAATCCGCCTGCACAAAGCGCGCGCTGGGCGGCAGTGGATCCGGGAACGGCGCGATATCGGTCAGGCGCAATTGCCAGCCAAGCGCACCAAGGCTTTGCGTCAAATGGCGGCCAAGCGCACCAGAAGCGCCGGTGAGTAACACGGGTTTTGTGGGCGCGGTCATCGCCTTAGCCTCCATAGCCAAGCAAAAGGCGCGGCAGCGTCAGTGACATGGCCGGCCAATAGGTGGTGAGCAAAAGTGCGAGCAGTATGGCGCCATAAAAGGGCCAAATGGTGCGCATGACCTGTTCCATGGGTATTCGCCCAATGGCGCAGCCCACGAATAGCACCGCGCCTACCGGGGGCGTGGTCAGGCCAAGCCCCAAATTCATCATCATCACCATGCCGAATTGCACCGGGTCAACGCCAATCGCGGTTACCACCGGCAGAAAGATCGGCGTGGTGATTAGGATGAGCGCGGCCATATCCATCACGCAGCCCAGCA
>CAIMVB010000482.1 GCA_903844785.1 uncultured Rhodospirillales bacterium
CGGCCGCGCACTGCCCCCCGAACCGCCGGCACATTTGCTGCGGCGTATGCTTTCCGTCGGTGTCGGCGCAGAGGTGCCGGAAGAATATATGCCGCTGATCCGCGAGGAAACGGTGGTGGATGCGCCGGATCCGAAAACTGTCCAATGGCGTCGCGCCGTGCCAGCGGAAAGCCGCGCGGGTTTTCGCACCGGCATTATCGGCGCCGGCGTCTCCGGCCTGCTCATGGCGATCAAATTACAGGAAGCGGGGCTGCCCTTCACAATCTTTGAGAAGAATAATGCGGTCGGCGGCACCTGGTATGAAAACGACTATCCGGGCTGCGGCGTGGATACGCCCAATCATTTCTATTCCCTGTCCTTCGAGCCCAATCATGATTGGCCGGAGCATTTTTCCAAGCGCGATCAGCTTTGGCGCTATCTGGAGGGCATTGCTGACCAATACGGCCTGCGGCCCCATTTGCATCTGGAAACCTCGGTCACCGAAGCGCGCTATGATGAAGAAGCAGCGCTGTGGCGCGTGACAACCCGCCATGCCACAGGCCACGAGGAAACTCATGAATTCGAAGTGCTGGTCGGCGCCGTTGGCACCATCAGCCGCCCGGTAATCCCGCCCATTCCGGGCGTTGAGGATTTCAGCGGCCCGCTATTTCATACCGCGCGTTGGGATCATGGCGTGGCCTTGGAAGGCAAGCGCGTTGCCATGATTGGTACCGGGGCTTCGGGGATGCAGGCCGGGCCCACCATCGCGCCCAAGCTTGGCCATTTCACGATTTTCCAGCGCCAGGCGCATTGGGCGGTCTATAATGCCAATTACCACGCGGTGGTGACGGAAGCGAAAAAAGCCGCGCTGAAACACATTCCCTTCTACGCCAAATGGTATCGCTTCCAGCTTTTATGGGCCTCAGCCGATGGCATGCATGCGTCCTTGCATAAGGACCCGAATTGGGACCAGCCAGCGCAATCGCTCAACGCCACCAATCAGAAACTGCGCGAAGACATCATCGGCTACATCAAGACGCAGATCGGCAATCGCACGGATTTGCTGGAAAAAGTCGTGCCGCCCTATCCGCCCTATGGCAAGCGCATGCTGCGCGATAATGGCTGGTACAAAATGTTGACCGCGCCGAACGTGGAATTGGTCACCACACCCATTGCGCGCATCACGAAGGATGGCGTGGAAACCAAGGATGGCCGGCATCACCCTGCCGATGTAATCATTATGGCAACGGGCTTCGATGGCGCCAAGGCGCTTGGTTCCTTTGAAATTTACGGCCGCGGCGGCGTTTCGATACGCGCGCTTTGGGGCGATGATGATCCGCGCGCCTTCCTTGGCATTACCGTGCCGCGCTTTCCGAATTTCTTTATGCTGTATGGGCCAGGCACCAATCTGGCGCATGGTGGAAGTGCGATGTTCCATTCGGAATGTCAGGTGCGCTACATCATGCAAGCAATCCGCGAAATGGTGGAAAACGGCGCGCGCAGCATCGAAATCCGCGAGGATCGTTGCGATGCCTATAATGAATTCCTGGATGCGACCCATGCCCGCATGGTCTGGACGCATCCGGGCGTTGGAAGCTGGTACAAGAACAAGGCGGGCAGGGTGGTGACCAATTCACCCTTCCGCCTGGTGGATTATCGGCGCATGACGGAAACGCTTGATCCGGCGGATTACGTTATCGCTTGATATTCCGCCAAATCTCCAGGAAGCGATCCACATCAGCCTCATCATTATAGACATGCGGGCTGATGCGGACGCGCCCTAACCGGGGCGCGACATGCGCGCCGGCGGCCGCCAGCTTTTCAACCAAGCCCTCTGGCATGCCCCCCGGAAAGCCAATGCTCAGGATATGCGGCACACGAAAGCGCTTTTCGGTCAGCGATTCGCTGGCCAGGCCCTCAGCCAGCCGATCCGTTAGCACGCCGAGCCGTGCGCTGATGGCGCCCGCGCCCCATTCGGCCATCATCTCCATCCCAACCGCGGCCATCTCAAGTGAGATGAAGTGATCCCTCTCACCCATGTCAAAACGCCGCGCGGTGGGGGCAAAGTTCGTGTCCTTCAAATAGGGCGCGGCTTCTGAGGCTATGGCGCGGCGGCCAAAGCCGGTTTGTTCCAGCGGCACGCCTTCCTGCCGCCGCTTGGCGATATACATGAAGGCGCGGCCATAAGGCCCGAGCACCCATTTATAGGTCGGGAAAATCAGAAAATCCGGATCGAGGGTTTTGACATCAATTGGCGTGACCCCCGCGCCATGCGTCGCATCCACCAGCAGCGCCGCCCCTTTGGCCCGCAACGCCGGCGCAATGGAAGCGATATCAATCGCGCCCCCATCCGCCCAATGCACCGAGGAAATCGAGGCAAGCGATACCGGCGCCCCAGGCCGCGCAATCGCTTCCAGGACGGCGGATGTCCAATCCCCATTGCCGGGCCGGCGCACAACCTCCACCGTAAACCCCTGGGCGTTAGCGCGCGTCATCCATTCCAGCACGGGGGAGGAATGGTCATCCTCCACCAACAAAACCCGCGTACCGGCAGGGGGCGCGAATATCTTGCCCGCCACCGCGACGCCGTAAGAAACCGAGGGGATTAGCGCCACATCATCCGCATCCGCGCCAATCAGCGCCGCCGCTGCCTTGCGTGTGCGTTCATGCTGAGCACGGGCAAGGCCTGGGTCCATTTCCCAGGGCTTTGCCTTGCGATCTACCCCCTCATGCCCGGCTTCCTGCACTTTGCGGGGCAACGGGCTCCAGGAGGCAGCGTTGAGGTAGCAGACCTCCCGCGGGATATCGAAGGCATCGCGTTGACTTGGCAGCATGGGACGGCCTCTTTATTTCTGAATGGAAAGTAACCTATTGCTGCTGAAGCGTAGGGGATAATCCTGCGCCAAGGGAAGGGACAAGCAGTATGAGCCGCGTCTAGGCCTGCGTGCCACATTTCTTTCGAAAAACCGCTACGGATTCAGGTATGGCGCATGGGTCGAACCGCGATTCTCTTGAAATTCGGGTTGAAAAATTGAGTTATTGCTTGCGGAACTTGGCCGCTGTTCTGGCGCCTGTCCGCTTCCTGATGGGCTCGCCTGGTAAGGTGGCGCATGAAAAGGTTGAAGCGCTGCCGCAACGGATTGAAGGTGACATCGTTGTTGTCACGGCGCCTGAAAATAATCTGCTCGATGAAGTGTCGTTCGTAGGCTTTTCACAAGCCAGGCTTTGGGCCGGCCCACCGCGTCAGCTTGGCTATCAATGCAGGCGCGTCTTTGCCCGCCATGTCGGCCAATATGATTTCTATCTTTTCATCAAGGATGACACGGCAATCCTTGACCCAGCTTTTTTCAGGAAAGTGGCCGCGTTTTATCGCGCGCATGGTGATGAGTATGTGCTGCAGCCCAATCGTTTCGAAATTTATGGCCCAAAGGCGCATGGCTGGCGCGCCTATCTGGATCAGCCTGCATTTCAGCGTCATCGCGCCCCTGAACGAGCAGGCCCAGACGAATTGAAACTACGTGATTTCGATGGTGATGTGGTGTTCCGGAAAACAACAGATGGAATGTCTGGCGCTTATATCATCACTGATAGTCAATTGCGGCGTTGGATGGGCCAGCGAGATTTCCACGCCCCGGATCCGGCAGCAATTGCGACGGGGCTTGATCCCCTGGAGCTCACCCAAATCCCCCTTGGTGGTTGCTTACCCATCTACCGACCCGCGCCGCAAAACCTTGATTTTCTGGGAGTTTACCATGTGCCAAATCGGCTTTCGGCCTTGGAAACGCCAAACAAGAAACTGCGCGATTTGATCGAGCCCATCTTCGCCAAGGGCACAAAAAGATGGACGAAACAAGAAAACAATGTCTAATTAATAATGTTTAGAAAGCGACACCAAAAGGAATGGTAACATGGTGCGGGTATTGGTTTGCATTCCGCATTTTTTCAGGCGCAAATCAGAGAATTCTGGGATTTCAAACGGTTCCAATCTTGATTCGCTGGAAAAGCGGCTTTCCGAAATTAAATATTGTTATCAACAGATTAGCGCCGTTATGGCGCCTGTTATGTTCACGTTGGGCACTGAAGGTCGTATTGGCAATAATCTTGTAGAGCCCATCCCCAAAACGACACATGGCGATGTTATCCTCGTATCCGTGCCTGATGAGCATCTGCTGGTGGAGCTGAGCAACGAAGGAAAAATTCAAGCTCGGATTTGGGCAGGTCCCCCAAGGCAGCTTGGTTATCAGTGCCGCAGGATTTTCGCGCGGCATGTTGGGCAATACGACCTTTATTGTTTCATTGAGGATGACACCGCCATTGTTGACCCTGCCTTTTTCCGTAAGGTGGCTAAATTTTATGAGACTCATGGTGAAGATAAAGTGCTGGTGCCGAGCCGGTTTGAAATCTTCAACTATCAATCCCGTGGCTGGCGGGCATATCTAGGCCGTCCAGGGTTTCGGACCCTAAGGTTACCAGAGCAAAAGGGGCCCGAAATTCTGACGCTGCAGGATTTTGATGGAGAAGTTATTTTCGAGAAAACCAGGGATAGCCAAGCGGGCGCCTATGTGATCACCGATGCGCAACTGCGAAGCTGGATGAAGCGACCTGGTTTCCAGGCGCCGACAGAAAGGCAGACATACGCAAAGTTTGATCCCATGGAACTCGCGATGATCCCCATGGGTGGAAGATTACCCATTTATCGGCCAGCGATGGGGCATCTTGACTTCCTGCAGGTGCATCACGTGCCAAGCCTGACGTGCAATAGAAAGACGCCAAGGGAAAAGTTGGTTGAATATCTTGACCCCATGCTGCAAAAAGAATGGGATGTCTGGGTTAAAAAAGCTCCTCTTCCAAGCAAGGAACGTGGGCATTAATTGAGCCTTAGACTACGCGTATGTGCTGATCGAGACCAAGAAAGGAAACTGCTCAATGCCTCAGCCCCAAGGCTTTGCGCACATTCACCAGCAGGCGAAATCCGCCATGCAATCCGGCCGCGCCGGGAAGGCGGGCTGGGTGCTAAGCTTCGTGCCAAGCGAAGCCCAGCGCGCGGATCAATTGGTTGGCTGGTATGGCTCTGCCGATACCGCGAAGCAGGTGTCGCTGCATTTTGATAGTCGCGACCAGGCCATTGCATATGCCGAGGCCCAAGGGCTGCGTTATGAGGCAGAAGCCCCCGCGAAGGCCGCCGGCGCCATCAAGCCCAAGGTCTATGCGGATAATTTCAAATTTGGCCGGCGTGAAAACTGGTCCCACTAAGCGAACACGAGTTAAGCGCCCTTAGCTCAGTTGGATAGAGCAACAGCCTTCTAAGCTGTGGGTCGGTGGTTCGAATCCACCAGGGCGCGCCACCCCACGGCTCAGGGCCTTACCCCCGGCGTTTCCAGCACCATGCCGCGCGCCCTTTCCATCAAATAAGCCTCAATGGCGATGAATTCCGCAGAGCCGTAGACGAAAGGCTCCGCGCGCACGCCAGTCATGCAGCCGCGTAAGCGCCGCTGCAAAGACCCAACCCCCTGCCATTCAAGACGATAAATCGGATAACCGGTTGGATGACCTTGCGGGATAATGCTGCCCGCCAGCCTTCGGCCCGCGTGATCATCATGGCATTGCGCGCAGGATAGATCGAGTTGCCCAAGCCGCGCCCTGTAAAGGCTTTGTCCAACCGCGCGCGTGGCGCGCATACCAGCCTCTTCGGGCGGCGCAATCGGTAGGCCAC
>CAIMVB010000483.1 GCA_903844785.1 uncultured Rhodospirillales bacterium
AAATCGGCCAAGCGCTTTGCCGCTTCCAGGTTACGCGTACCGCGCATGACGGCGGTGGCTTCCAAGTCAAAGCCCACACCATCGGTCGGTACGATGATGTCAATCGGCGCGCCCTGATTCTTCAAGGTGACGGAGCGCATGTCGAAGGAAAGACCAACGCCAAATTCACCGCGCGCGGCATTGTTGCAAGGCGCGCTGCCGGAATGGGTATATTGCTGAATGTTCTCATGCAGCTTGTCCATGAAGGACCACGCCGCTTGCTCACCCTGGTTGGCAATCCAGCCGGCAATCGTCAGGAAGCCCGTGCCCGATGAATTTGGGTTCGGCATCACGATCTGCCCACGGAAGCGCGGGTCCAACAAATCCTGCCAGGTGCTGGGGCGTGGCAGGTTGCGCTGCTGCGCCACAACTGTGTTGAAGCAAATGGCGGAAACAAAGGCGTCCATGCCTGTCCAGGTCATGGGGCTGCGGGCGCTGCGCATATTCGCACGAAGTGCCTCAGCGCCGCGCGGCGTATAGGGTTCCAGCATATCCTGCGCTTCCATTTGTAGCAGGGAGAACACCGAAAGCCCCCACACCAGATCAGCGCGCGGATTGGCTTTTTCGGCGATCAGGCGCGCAGTGATCACGCCGGTGGAGTCACGCACCCATGCGATTTCAATATCGCGGAGCGCCGCTTCGGCAGCCTGCTTGAACGGCTGAAGCTGCTCGTTTTCAAGCGCTGTATAAACCGTCAGCCGCGTGCGCTGCTGCGCTTCGGCCATGGGGGCGAGGCCAAGAAAGGCCAGGGCGAGAAGGAAGAATCGCACGGGTGAACCTCCGATTAAAAGAAGATTTCCGCTATCTCGGGAACCGCGACGCCTGCGTGACGAATTTATGACGGTTTCATGTCAATTGGCCTCGATCAGCCCTGGCTTTTCGCCCGTGGCCAAACGTATCTCGATATGGTCAATCAGCGTGGGAAGTTCCGCGATGGTCTCAATGACCAGGTGCGCGCCGGCCCGCAAAAGAGACTCACTGGCTGCACGCCGCAGGGCATCGCGCTCAGCGGGCGCCAAGCCTGCAAGTTCTTCTGCGGATAGGCCAGGGTTATTCCCGGTAAGCGCAACACCGACCGCCCAACATCCGGCGGCGCGCGCTTCACCTATACCAGGCGCTGTATCATCCAGTTTGATCACGCTACTCGCTGGCCAAATGCCCATTTGAGCCAAGGCTGACCAGATTTGCAGCGGCGCCGGGCGTCCAGCTGCCAGATCGCCGGCGCAGATTGTCACCTCTGGCACGAAGCCCTGGGCGGCCGCGAGTGGCATCAGCCTTTCCATGATCGGCCGCGTATAGCCGGTGGTGGAGCCAATCCGAATGCCGCGTGCCTTGCACCAATCAAGGGCTTCGTGCGCACCGGGGATGAGTGCTGAATGGGCTTCAACGGCGGCGATGTTCATCGGTTCGAAAACGTCAAAAATCGCATCAATGGCGGCATCATCAAAATCGCGCCCATGCTTGGCCCGCCAAGCCGCGGCCACGGCGGGGGAAGTGCCCACCATACGGATATGGTCGCGCTTGGCCATGCCCATCGGGCCACGCGCATCGGCGATTGAGATCGTTACGCCAAAATGCGCAAAGGCTTTCACAAAGGCCCCCATCGGCGCGCGACTGCCATGGTCCACTACGGTGCCGGCCCAATCCAGAATAATGGCTTTGATTTTCTGTGTCATGGGTTTGCTTCCAGATCGGCCAAAACTTCTTCGGCAAGGCCAAAGCCCGTACTCGCGCCCGTGCCGGAGGTGACAGAAACCAGCCGGACGCCCGGCATGGGTGCTTCGAAGAATGCATCATCAGGACCAGAAGGATAAAGCCCAGTCCATCTTTCGATCACTTTCGGCGCCGGCAGATCAAGCACAAGCTGCGCTTCGCGCAGGATCAGCGCGTCCACCTCCTCAGGCTGGAAGGGATCAGGCGTTGCGCCATAATGGTGACTGTCACCCACTACAAGCGAGCCATCTGCGCTTTGCACCACTATCAGGTGAACGCCATTGTCGAGTTCATTCTTTTGTTCACGCTGCAAGCGCTGGCGCAGCAGCGACAGTGATGGGCAATCCGCATAACCGCGATAGCGGTGCAGCCCAAGATCACTCATGATCGCCGCCGGCAAGCGCCAGCCGGGATCGGCCAAGCGAAGCATATGCAGCTTGCAGAGCGTGACCTGCCGGCGCGCGAAGATATCGGGGAATAGGGTTGAGATATCCGGCCCAGGGCAAACCACAATGCGGGGGGCACTAAAGACACCTTGTGTGGAGGCGACTTCGCCTGAGGCAATGCCATGCACAGCGGTGCGCCAGAAGAAGCTGACGCCAAGGCTTTGTTCAAGCCACTGCGCAAGGCGTGGGATCGCTTCCCGACTTTCAACCCGAAGCTCATGCGGGCTATGCAGCGCTGCCATAAGATCATGGCTGCGCAGGGGGGCGGGGATATCGGCACCTTCCAGCAGGCGACACCCCTCACCCATCGGGCTTGTCAGA
>CAIMVB010000484.1 GCA_903844785.1 uncultured Rhodospirillales bacterium
GGCGCATGCCAGCTATACTCAACATAATCATCGGCGCTGAGATGCTTCTGCCAGGAAGGCAGGCCAGCGCGTGCACGTGTTTCGTTCTCCTCAGGCGTGGTCAGCTTGCTGACACTGGCGATGAAGGGATCAGCCATGGGCTCAAGACCCAAATTGCGCTGGATGGCACGACCAAATTCTAGCGCCGATTCATCATAACGCGGCGCGCCCACTTCCTGAAGGTTTTTCCAGGTGAGGTCCGTCATCACCGTATTGGGCAGGCCGACACGGGTTTTCGTCACCCAGCGCGCATAGGCCTTGCAGCCAGTAATGGAAGCGACATGGCGCGCATTGGCGGCCAGCACACGCCAGATCTGTTCCTGAATGCCAAGCGATGAGGACCGCCAGGAATACTGAATCTGTGAAAAGCGCGGCGTGAGATTGTCTGATGTAGCACCACCATCGCCCAGGATAAATTCATTCAGCGTCCATGACCCAGCATGGGGGAACATGGCTTCCTTGGTGTATTTCGTTGTGGTGTACATCAAGCACAGCGCATCCACCGCACCGGGGCAGCGCGCCGCCGCATGGGCGCCTTCAATCGGCATCAGCGTTGGGTCAATCCAATTTTCCGGCTGATCGGCTTCGAAGCTGATGATCACACTCCAATAGGCGCCGAAATGCGTTTCGCCAGTGACGGTATTGGATGGCCAAGGGTGCCAAACCACCGCGGCATCCAAGCCATCATAATAGCCCTTGGCGGCGTGGATGGGCTTTGACCCACAGACCTTTTCGGCAGGTTCGCCAAAAAGCTTGAGCTTGCCCTTGACGCCATGCTGTTGCATCGCGGCTTTCGCACCAAGAATGGCGGCAAGCGCCGCGGTACCCAGCACCGAATGCGGGTCCGTATGGCCAGCCGTATAGGGGTGCAGGCCCTCGCGTGGCGCCTGATAGGTCACCACTTGCTGCGAATTGCCCGGCACCGCGTCATATTCCGAAAAACTTGCCAGCACCGGCGCGCCTTCGCCCCATTCTGCTGCGAAAGCGGTGGGCATATCGCCGGAACCTACTTCAACCGTGAAGCCTTCCGCACGCAGCAATTCCACATAATCGCGGCAGGATTTATATTCGCGCCAGGCGGGTTCCGCATGCGCCCAGATGCCTTCATTGAAGCGCGACAGCCGCGCTTCATTCGCCGCAATCCAATCAAGCGCGGATGCGCGGATGGCCTTGTTTGCGTTCACCGTGGGGTTTCCTTCTGTGTTCAGGATTTCCGGACATTCCAGAAGGTCGCGAAACCATCCTGAATACCGCTCAGGTTACTGCGGAAGCTGGTGGGCTGCAGATATTGGCCCATCGGGTAATAGGGGACTTCGCGCATTGCCTCTCGCTGGATGTCCTGGCAGATCGCCTTTTGCGCTGCCTCATCCGGCGCGCGGAACCATTCATCGCGCAGCGTCTCAATGCGCGGCATGGTGGCCCAACCTGCATAGCCGGCCTCACCATTGCCGCGCAGAGCAATATGGCCAGCAGGGCTCAGCCAATCAGACCCCGACCAATTGGTGACAAAAGCGCTCCAGCCGCCTTCCGCAACAGGGCCTTTACGGTTGCGCCGCTGCAGCATGGCGTTGAATTCCACCGCATAGACTTCGACATTCATGCCGACGCGCTTGAAAGTATCTTCCATCACCGCACCAAGCGCCATCAAGGTTGCGGAGTTGGACGGAATCATCAAAAGTACCGGTTCGCCGCGATAGCCGGCGGCGCGGAGCGCATCGCGCGTCTTGGCTGCATCGCGCGCCCCCATCAGCGGTTCAAGCCCCGCATCGGAGCCCATCGGGGTGTTCGGGCAGAAAAAGCCCAGCGGCGTGTGATAAAGACTTTTCTCATCCGGCCCGACCACGGCCTGCATGAAGGCGGTTTGGTCAATCGCGCCCCATAATGCTCGGCGGATTTCCGGATTATTGAACGGCGCCTGCAAGTGATTGACCCGCACCATGCTGACAAAACCGGTATTGTCCAAAACCCGCACCTGCACATTGCGCGCGCGACGCAGCAGCGAAAGCTGGTCGTGATAGGCGTATTCAACCCAATCCACTTCCCCCGCCACCAGGGCTGAAACAGCCGTGGAGGGGTCTGGCATGGTGCGCCATTCAACACGATCGAAATTCACCACTTTGGGGCCAGAGGTCCAGCCGGCCCCGCCGCCCTGGCGCGGCACATAGCGTTCGAATTTGGTATAGACATTGAGCGACCCAGGCACCCTTTCATCCGCCTTGAAGCGGAAGGGGCCAGAACCGATCATCTCCGGCACCTGGCGGAAGGGATCGGTATTGGCCAGGCGTTCCGGCATCATGGCGCAGACCGGGACCGATGCCTTGCCAAGCGCGATGGGCAGCAAAGGGAAAGGCTGCTTCAGGCGGAAGCGAATGGTGCGGTCATCCGGGGCGGAAAGTTCCTCGGTTACGTTCAACAGGGTTTCGCCGAAGGGATCACGCCGCGCCCAGCGGCGGATGCTTGCCACGCAATCTCGCGCCAGCACGCGTTCTCCATCATGCCAGAACAGTCCCTCGCGCAGCGTCAGGTTCCATAGGCGGCCATCTTGTTCCACCCGATGGCCTGCGACCATCTGCGGCGTCGCCTGGAAATTGGCGTCCATACTGTAGAGCGTGTCGAACACCATATAGCCGTGATTGCGGCTGATATAGGCGGTGGTGGTGACGGGATCGAGCGTGATCAGATCCTGCTGCGGCACAAAGCGCAGCACCCGAGCGCCCTGCGCCTGAGCTAGGGCGGGGGTGGCGATGGGGGCGAGCATTCCTGCCCCGGTCAGACTGGCAAATTGGCGGCGGGTAATCATTGGATGATCTCCTTTCCAGGCTTGAACAGGGGGCGGTCAACCGAACCGGCGGACCCCGTATCAGGGATGCTTGCGCGCCCCGGCCCCCGCGACAAGCCCAAGGGCCGCGCCACCGATTCGTGACCCCCATCCCGGTAAGCTTCCGGCCAAAACACAGCCTTGCAGGGGGAATTGCCCGATCTTTGGCGGGGCTTCGAGCAGGATTCCGGGGCCTCACGCTGGTTTGAGGAAAAAAACCGGGCGCAGGGCGATTTTTTTCTTGCCATTCGCCGCGCCCCCGCATAGAAGCGCCGCAGACGCAGTACGCACGTGCCTCTGGCCCCCGGCCCAATCGGCCAAAGGGTTTACGCAACGACGTCAAGCGTTCTGGCAACCCCGCCCGGGTCTTCTCGGTCGGCATTCTACTGGTCGCTGGTTCGTTCGACCGTTTCGTTAACCTTGGGCCGTCGCCTTTATGGTCGGCCCCTTTGGAGCCTGGAGGGTGCTGCGATGACACCGAAAATCGCACGCTTTTTGCGCGACAACGCGCCTGCCACGCCATGCCTTGTGCTGGATGTGGACCGTGTCGAGGAAAAGTACCGCGCCATGCACGCGGCACTGCCGCTTGCGCGCATTTATTACGCCGTGAAGGCCAATCCCGCCACGCCGATCCTGGAGCGGCTGGTGAAGCTTGGCTCAAGCTTTGATGCCGCTTCCTTTGAGGAGGTGCGGGCTTGCCTTGACGCCGGCGCGCGTCCGGAAGCGATTTCCTATGGCAATACCATCAAGAAGGTGTCGGCGATTGCTGCCGCCCATAAGGCTGGTGTTTCCATGTTCGCCTTCGACAGCATCGAGGAATTGGAAAAGCTGGCGCGCCATGCGCCCGGCGCGCGGGTTTATTGCCGCATCTTGGTGCAGAATGAAGGTGCGGAGTGGCCGCTTTCGCGCAAATTCGGCTGCGAATTGGAAATGGCGCGTGATCTGATGTTGAAGGCCGGCGATATGGGGCTCGACCCCTATGGCATTTCCTTCCATGTCGGCAGCCAGCAGACCAAGACTGCAGCTTATGAAGGCGCCATCGCGCGGGTTGCGATGCTGTTCACGGATTTGAAGGAAGCGGGCGTAAAGCTCCGCATGGTTAATCTGGGCGGCGGCTATCCGGTGCGCTACCGCGCGGAAGTGCCGGAAATTGATGATTTCGGCATGGCCATCATGGGTGCCATGACCAAGCATTTTGGCAATGATCTGCCGGAGATGGTGGTGGAACCCGGCCGCTTCATCGTGGGCGATGCCGGCCTGGTTTCCAGCGAAGTGGTGCTGGTTTCCCGCAAGGGGGCCACTGATCCAGTGCGTTGGGTCTATCTGGATATCGGGCGCTTTGGTGGCCTCGCGGAAACCGAAGGCGAGGCAATTCGCTATGACATCCGCACGCCGCATGACGGGACTGAGGATGGGCCAGTGACCATCGCGGGCCCAACCTGCGACAGCACGGATACGCTCTATGAAAAATCCAATTACCGCATGCCCCTGAAGCTTGCGTGCGGTGATCGGGTGGAGCTGCGCTCCACCGGGGCGTACGTGACGACTTATGCGTCGCAGGGCTTCAACGGCTATGCGCCGTTGAAGGAACATTACATCTAATCGGATCCCGGCGCGGGCAACCGCGCCGGATCAGACGTAGCCGGGCCCTTCAATGGGCGGATGCGCCTTCAGAAAAGCTTCATCCACCTCAACGCCAATACCAGGCGCTTCAAGCGGGCGCACGCAGCCATCCTTGCCGATGCGCCAGGGCTCGCTGCCCAGTTCATCGCGGAACTTATTGGCACGCGACACATCGGCTTCGAAATAACCGCCATTATCAATCGCTGCCAGTAGATGGATGGACGCGGCCTGATTGACGCCTGTCATGGATGAATGCGGGTGGATCGGAATTTTGAAGCCGGATGCCATGGCGGCGATGCGCATGGTCTCTGTCACGCCACCGCATTTGGAAAGATCAGGCTGCCAAATGCGGATCACATCATCTTCCAGCACACGGGTGAATTCAAAGCGGGTGAAGTGATTCTCGCCAGCCGCCAGCGGTGTGCTGCCAAAGCCATGCGCCTCAGCATAGGAACGGTGATCATGCGCGGGAAACGGTTCTTCCAGCCAGCCGATATTCAGCCGGTCCATCTCAGGCAGCACTTGCCGCACCTGCGCGATATTGTAGCCAATATTGGCGTCGGTCAGGATTTCCAGATCATGGCCAAAGGCATCGCGCACCGCTTCCATGCGGGCAATATCATCGCGCACCGTATCGCCCAC
>CAIMVB010000485.1 GCA_903844785.1 uncultured Rhodospirillales bacterium
TCCCCTGCGGTTTTGATGATCGCGGTCTGCCAATGGGGCTGCAATTGGCCGCGCGCCCCTTTGCCGAGGCGCGGGTGCTGGCGGTGGCGGATGCCTTCCAGCAGGTGACGGATTGGCATAAACGCCACCCCGGCTTTTGAGGCTTCTTCTGCCCAAGAATTGGGCGGCCAAGGCCAATAGGCGGGGCAAATGCGCCCCGCCTGCGCTGTTTCTGAGCGATTTTTGGCTTGTGATGCCGGTGCTTTACGCCGATGCTCGCAGCAATAGGAGGCCGGCGCGCTGATGGCAGAAACCATTCACGCCTTTGACGAAATGGGGGAGCCGGCCAAGTTGCGCGCGGCCTATGCCGAAATTGCGCGCTGGCTGGGCGTGACGCCGATCGCCCAATTGGAACGCAAGCGCCAGGAGGCGGAACTTCTGTTTCGCCGCATCGGCGTGACCTTCGCGGTTTATGGCGAAGGCGGCGATCCGGAACGGCTGATCCCCTTTGATATCATCCCACGCATCCTGGCCTGGCAGGAATGGGATCATTTGTCGCGCGGCCTGACGCAGCGCGTGCGCGCGCTGAATATGTTTCTGGCGGATGTCTATGGACCGGGCGAGATTTTGAAGGCCGGGCGCATTCCGGAAGCGTTGATTTTGCAGAATGAAGCCTATCGCCCGGAAATGCGCGGTATTACGCCGCCGGGCGGGGTTTATGTGCATATCGCCGGCATTGATGTGGTGCGCACCGATGCGACGCAATTCTATGTGCTGGAAGATAATTGCCGCACGCCTTCCGGCGTTTCCTATATGCTGGAAGGGCGCGAAGCCATGCTGCGGCTTTTCCCTGGGCTTTGCGCGGCACATCGGATTGCTCCAGTCAGCCATTATCCGGCGGATTTGCTGGAAACACTCATGTCCGTGGCGCCACCCGCCTGCCGTGGCTTGCCGCGCGTGGTGCTGCTGACCCCCGGCGCCTTCAACAGCGCCTATTACGAACATTGCTTCCTGGCCGATGAAATGGGCGTGGAAGTGGTGGAGGGTCAGGATTTATTCGTCGAAGATCGTGTTGTGTATATGCGCACCACCGCGGGGCCTCAGCGCGTGGATGTTATCTATCGCCGCATTGATGATGATTATCTGGACCCCGAGGTTTTTCGCGCCGATTCAATGCTGGGCGTGCGCGGGCTGATGGCGGCCTATCGCGCCGGCAATGTCACCTTGGCCAATGCGCCGGGCGGCGGCATTGCCGATGACAAGGCGGTTTACCCTTACGTGCCGGAAATGGTGCGCTTCTATCTGGGCGAAGAACCGATCCTGGCCAATGTGCCGACCTACCTGTGCGAAAGGCCGGATGATTGCGCCTATGTGCTGGATCATTTGCAGGAATTGGTGGTGAAGCTCACCAAGGGTTCTGGCGGCTATGGCATGTTGGTAGGACCGCATAGCACCGCCGAGCAGCGCGCTGAATTCGCCGCGCGCATCAAGGCCAATCCAGCGGATTACATCGCGCAGCCAACGCTGGCGCTTTCCACCGTGCCCACCTTCACCGGCAGTGGCACCGCGCCGCGCCATGTGGATTTACGGCCCTTCGTGCTTTCGGGTGCGGAAACACGCATCGTGCCGGGTGGCCTTACGCGCGTGGCCCTGCGTGAAGGATCGCTGGTGGTGAATTCATCCCAAGGCGGCGGCACCAAGGATACCTGGGTCTTGGCCCCGGATGCGCCATGCTGAGCCGTACCGCCGATAGTCTTTATTGGCTTGGGCGCTATATGGAACGCGCCGGCAATACAGCGCGCGCGCTGCAAGTGGCGCTGCGCGAAACCGGCATGGGCGGCGCCCGGCCCGCGCGGGGCGAATCATGGCGCGCGCTTCTGCTGACCAGCGGCGATATCGGGCTATTGCAGGGTTTAGGCGCGGCGCCGGATACCGCTGAGATCATCCGGCATTTGGTGATGGATCGCGCCAATCCTTCTTCCATCCAATCCTGCATCGAAGCATCGCGGCAGAATGCGCGGCAAGTGCGCACAGCGCTGACCGTGGATATGTGGGAAGCGGTGAATGACACCTGGGACCAGATGCGCCACCGCGGCGGGGCCATGCCGAATGCGGATGATCTGCCGGGCTTTCTGGATTGGGTGAAGCGCCAGACCATTCTGTTTAACGGTGCTTATGATGACACCATGCTGCGCGATGAAGCCTGGCGCTTTGTCCGGCTTGGCACCATGCTGGAACGCGCTGACAATACCGCGCGCGTCTTGCATGCCCATGCTTCAGCATTGAGCATTACGGCCCCCGGCACGGCTGAGGATTACCTTAATTGGCAGGCGATTTTGCGAAATTTCACTGCCCTGCGCGCCTATCAATGGGTTTATCATGGGCGGATTGAACCGCGGCGGATTGCGGAATTACTGATCCTGCGCGCGGAATTGCCGCGTTCCATGATTGCCTGCCATGAACGTATTGAAGCCGTGCTGCATGAAATCGCCGTCGCCCATGGCGGGCGGCGCGGCGAATGCCACCGGCGCGCCGGCGAAATCCACGCCAAGCTACGCTTTGGCCGGATGGAGGATATTTTCTCTCAGGGGCTGGAAGCCTTTCTGAATGAAATGCTGGCGCGCAATATTGATCTTGGCGGCCAGATCGCCGAGTTTTACCTGCATAATTGAAGGGGCGCGGAGCGCTTGCCATGACCTATTGTGTCGGCCTGTTCCTGAAGGATGGGCTTGTCCTGCTTTCCGATACCCGCACCAATGCGGGGCTGGATCATATTTCCAGCTTTTCCAAAATGCATGTCGTCGAACAGCCCGGGGAACGCATGATTGCGCTGATGTCGGCGGGCAATCTGGCGATTACGCAGGCGGTATGGAATCGCGTGCAGGAAGGCTTCCCCCTGGGTGAGGAGGTGCATACGCTGCGCGACGTGCCCAGCATGTTCCGCGCCGCGCAATTGGTGGGCGCGGCTGTGCGCGATGTTTTCGAAAATGATGGCCCGGCCATGAAAGCGCAGGGCGTTGCTTTTGAAGCTTCCTTTCTGCTGGGTGGGCAGATTGCCGGCGGGCCGATGCGGTTATTCCTGATTTACGCCGCCGGGAATTTCATTGAAGCCACCGCCGATACGCCCTTTCTGCAAATCGGTGAGCATAAATACGGCAAGCCCATTCTAGACCGCGTGGTGAAAAGCGACACATCGCTGGCCGATGGGGTGAAGCTGGTGCTGATCAGCATGGACAGTACCTTGCGTTCCAATCTTTCCGTCGGGCTACCGATTGATTTGATGATCTACCGCGAAGGCGAACAGAAGGTGTCGTTCAGCCGGCGCATCACGGAAGAAGATGCCTATTTCAGGCAGGTCAGCCAGCGCTGGTCCGATAGCCTGCGCGAAGCCTATCGCGCCCTGCCCTCCCCAGGCTGGATCACGGATTGACCCTTGCGCCCTGGCCGGGCCTGGGCCAGATGAGCCTTGTCTTTCCGGGGGGATTGCCATGATTTCGCGCAGAACAGGTTTGGCCTTGGGTGCGGCGCTATTGGCCGGGCGGCAGGCGGCGGCGCAGGCCTGGCCCACACGACCCATTCGCATGATTGTGCCTTTTGGCCTGGGTGGTTCCGCCGATGTCGCAGCGCGGTTTTTGGCAGAGCCCTTGCAGCAGGCTTTGGGCCAACCGGTGGTAGTGGAAAACCGCCCCGGCGCAGGCGGCACGATTGGCGCAGACCAGGTGGCCAAGGCCGCTCCAGATGGCCATACGCTGCTGCTGATGTCCAATACCCATACGGCGAATGAAACGCTGCTGCCCAATCGGCCCTATGTGCTGCTGCGGGATTTGGCGCCGGTTTCCTTCATCAATGTCGCGCATCACGTTCTGGTGGTGCATCCATCGCTGGGTGTGAATTCGCTGGCGGAATTGATTGCCTATTGCAAGGCCAATCCGGGCAAGCTGGATTACGCATCATCCGGGCCCGGCACGCCGTATCACGTGGCGGGCGAGATTTTCCGTGCGATGGCCGGCATTGAAATCACCCATATCCCCTTCCGCGGTTCGAATGAGGCGCGCACAGCGTTGATCGCGGGCCAGGTGCCGATGATGTTCGATGCCATCCCGACCATGGCGGAACAGGCGCGTGGTGGGCGGGTGCGCGCTTTGGCAACTACCGGCCCGCGCCGTAGCCCGCTTTTGCCCGATGCGCCAACGGTTGCGGAAACCCTGCCGGGGTATGAGGCCAGCATTTGGCTTGGCGTGATGGCGCCGGCGCAAACGCCAGCCCCCATCATTGAAAAGCTGAATGGGGAAATCAATCGCATCATGTCCCTGCCCGCCACGCGCGATGCGCAACTGCGCGCAGGCGCTGAAGTGAACCCGATGAACGCTACTGCCTTTGGCGATTTCCTGCGTCAGGACATCATCAACCAGGCGGAAGGCATTCGCATTTCCGGCATGAAGGCGAATTGATCCAGCCATGATTTCTCTGACTTTGGCCTGTACCGCAACCGATCGCACGCGCCCGGTAATGGATGGGCGCTGCAAGATCACTGGTGCTGACATCACCTTTCTGCCCGGTGAGCCCGAGGACATTTTCCGCCGCGCCTTGCGCGACCGTGCCTTTGACATTTCTGAACTTTCCATGGGCAGCCACATCGTCACCACGGCGCGCGGTGATGCGCCTTATATTGGCGTGCCGGTATTTCTTTCCCGCGCGTTTCGGCATTCGGCGATTTATATTCGCACCGACCGCGGCATCAAAAGCGCTGCCGATTTGGCCGGGCGAGAAATTGGCCTGCCGGAGTATCAGCAAACTGCCGCCCGTTGGGTGCGCGGCATTTTGCGTGACCATTACGGCGTGGATACGCGCGGTATTTCCTGGCGCACGGGCGGTGAAAGAGTGGCGATTACGCTCCCCGATGGCTTCAAGGTGAAGCCCATGGGGGAAGGCTTGGAAGAAGCGCTGAAAGCCGGGCGGATTGATGCGCTGATCGCGCCGCGCCCACCCGCTTGTTTGCAGGATGGCTCAGCCCCCGTGGCGCGGCTTTTCCCGGATTATCGGCGGGAAGAAGAAAGCTGGTTCGGCGCTTCGGGCTTCTTCCCGATTATGCATTGCCTTGCGGTGCGCAAGGATGTGGCGGAACGCAATCCTTGGCTGCCGGTGGAATTGTTTCGTGCCTTCAGCGCAGCCAAGGCGGCATCGCTTGCGGAATTGGCGCTGGTGAATGTGTTACGCGTTTCCCTGCCCTGGATCGCGGCGGAAGCGGAAGCGCAAAGCGCGTTATTTGGCGGCAATCCTTGGCCCTATGGCTTCAAGCGCAACCGCACCGAAATCGCCGCCATGATCCGCTATGCGGTGGAAGATGGGCTGGCCGCGCGGCATATTGAACCGGAGGAGTTGTTCCACCCTTCGGTTCTTGACCTGATGGAATAAGCAAAAACAGAGGGAAAACATGACAATGAAGCTTACGCGTCGTGCGACGCTGGGTGGCTTGGCGGCTGCCAGCATTCTGCCGGCCCAGGCACAGGGCAATTCCATTCGCATTGTGGTGCCCTTTGGGCCTGGTGGGTCCACCGATGCGGTGGCGCGCTTGGTCTCGCCCGGGCTGATGCAGCGGCTTGGCGTGCCGATTATCGTGGAAAATCGGCCCGGCGCGGCGGGGTCCATCGGTACGGATGCGGTAGCCAAGGCGCGGCCCGATGGGCAGACTTGGCTGCTGACTTTCGACAGCCACGCCACCATGCCGGCGTTGCTGCCAAGCCTGCCTTTCAACCTGACGCGTGATCTTGACCCTGTCATGCTCATTGGGGGCGCGCCTTATGTGATTGCCTGCCGTGCGGATAAGCCCTTCCGCTCACTCACGGATGTGGTGAATGCTGCGAAGGCAAAGCCAGATGGCGTTTCCTTCGGATCTACGGGCAATGGCACGATCGGGCATTTGGCCATGATCCAATTGCAGTCCCGCAGTGGCACACGCATGACGCATATTCCCTATCGCAGCGGCGGGCTTGCAGTGAATGACACCATGGCGGGCACGGTTGATATGATGATCGGGTCTGCCGCGCTGGTGGCATCGCAAATCGCGGCCGGCACTTTCCGCGCCCTGTCGCAATTCGGCCCGGCGCGCCTGCCGGCGCTGAGCGATTTGCCAACCGCGGAAGAAAGCGGCTTTCCGGGCTTGCAGGCGGAAGCCTGGTGGGGCGTTTTCGTGCCTGCGGGTACGCCCGCGGAACTGGTGACGCGCATGAATAACGCGCTGCGCGAAACACTTTCCGAAGAACGCATCCGCACGCAAATGACGCAGACTCAGCAGGCGCGGCTGGCGATGTCTGACCCTGCTGGCCTGGCGCGCTTCCTGGATGGGGAAGTTACGAAATGGAGCGCCGTGGTGCGGGAATTCAGCGTAAGGCCGGATTAATCAGGCGGGCAGAATACCGCGCCGCGCATCATGCCGGCGCAGCAAATGAATGAAGGGCAAGGCCAGCAGCACCATCCAGGCCTTGCCGATAATCTGCCCCGCCAGAAAATCCAAACTGCCAAAGGCGAGCAGCAGAAACACCACGCTATCCACCACCAAGCCCACCGCCCCGCTGGCGGCAACCGCCAGCACCAGGCCGCGCTTTTGCAATGGCGTATAGACGGCAAGGTCAGCGGTTTCACTCAGCAGGAAAGCGGCAGCCGAGGCCAATACCAAAGCGGGCGGCGCCAATAGCGCGGAAAGCACCACCCCCCCCGCAATGGCAGCGAAGGCCCAAATCAGGCCAAGCCGGCGCTGCACCA
>CAIMVB010000486.1 GCA_903844785.1 uncultured Rhodospirillales bacterium
GCGCCGAAAGCAAAAGCGGCAATAGACAGGGCAGGCGAGCAAGGGTTTCAGCAGCGCGCGGTCCGGGTAGCGGTGCACCACGCCTTTCACCGGGGTGAAGGGCGCATCCGCCGTTGGGTCTTCCGATTCATGCGGTGCGGTAATCAGCTCCGCCGCATCGGGTATATATTGCAGCCCAATCGGGTCGGCCGGATCGGCCGGATTGATCAAGGCAGCCATGGCCGGGGTGATGGCGGTGGCATAGCGCGTCGCGACAGTTTCCAGCGCGGGCAGCGCCGCTTCCCCCACCAGCCCGGCACGCGCCAAATCGCGCGGGGTGCGGAGTGTTCGGCTCTGGTCTCGGGCGATGGGCTCGGGCATGGTCGGGCTCGCCTAGAGCATTTTCAAGCCAAGTGGAATCACTTGGCGGCTCGGAAAATGCGATCAACCAAAGTAACCACCGCTGAAAGCGCCGCAATGCCCCTGCCCCCCTGGCACCCGGAAGCCTTCGCCGCGCGGCTACCCTTTTTGGAACGCCGCGCGCGGCTTACCGCCGAAACCCGCGCCTTTTTCACCGCCCGTGGCTACCGGGAAGTGGAAACCCCTGCCCTGGTGCCCGCACCGGGGGCCGAGGTGCATTTGCGCGCCTTCGCGACAAGGTATGAGGCGCATTTGGGCCAGGGGGTATCGCGCGATCTGTGGCTGCGCACCTCCCCGGAATTGGCGCTGAAGCGGCTTTTGGTGGCCGGCGCCGGGCCGGTTTTTGAATTGGCGCGGGTCTGGCGCAATGGCGAGGCATCACCCCGCCATGCGTCGGAATTCACCATGCTGGAATGGTATCGCCCAGGGCTCGGGTTTGCCGGCTTAATGACGGAGACTGAGGAATTTATCCGCGCCGTTGCGCCGCCTATTGTCGCGCATGGTGATGTCACCACCGATCTTAGCCTGCCCTTTGAACGCATCACGATGGCTGAGGCTTTCGCGCGCTGGTGCAATGGGTTGGATATTCTGGGAACCGAGGGCGATACAGCACGGCTGCATGCGGCAGCCCAGGCCGCAGGCTTCACCCCCCACGCGGATGAGGGGTGGGAGGATTTATTCTTCCGCCTGCTGCTGGAACATATCGAACCGCAGCTTGGCCGTGGGCGCGCAACCTTCCTGACCCATTGGCCCGCGCCGCAAGCAGCCCTGGCCCGGCGCGACCCAGCCGACCCGCGCGCGGCGCTGCGCTTTGAGCTTTTTGTGGCCGGCTTGGAATTGGCCAATGCCTTTGATGAGTTGACCGACCCCGCAGAACAACGCGCACGCTTCATCGCCGATACCGCCGAACGTCGCCGTATCAGTGGCGAACATGGTTGGGAAATTGATGAGGATTTCCTGGCAGCCCTAGAACATGGCATGCCGGCTACCAGCGGGATTGCGCTTGGCTTTGATCGGCTGGCGATGCTCACTTCTGGCGCGCGAGAGATTGGCGATGTGCTGTGGTTGTGACGCCACTATCCCGCGCGGCGCAGCGTATCGAGCATAGCGGCGCTGTCTTCACGCGGCAGGGCGTAAAACACGAAAACATAAGGGTCGGAGGCTTCAAACACCGAAGGATCGGGTGATGCGCGCTGCATCGTTGCGCGGTCCAGCGCTGCCATGGGGTGCCATTCCCCGCTCAGTTCAAAGAAAACATCATAGCCGAGCGCATCCAGGAAAGCGGGAACCGCATAGGTGCTGCCGACACGGTGGCGTTCTTCCACTTCCAAAGTCAGCACGGGGCGACAGCGCAGCAAGGTTTCGCGTGCCCCGCGCAGGATTTCATATTCCGCGCCTTCGGCATCCAGCTTGATGGCGGTTACATCGCCAAGCGTGAAATCATCCAGGCGCCGCAGCGGCACTGCGAAGCGTTCCACCGCCACGCGCGCGGAGACATGCGGCGCGTAATCCTTGGCGGTGCTCGCCCATTGTTCCTGTGCCACGCCATCCAGCACCGGCATGGCGAGGGTGACGCTGCCCTGATGATCACCAAGCGCCAGATGGTGGTATTCAACATGGGCGGGATCACCGCCAAAGGCCGCCCGCAGCGCGGTTTGCAGCCGGGCAAAGGCAGCCGGCAGCGGTTCAAAAGCCAGCACGCGGCTGCCCGGCAGGCGGGCCAGCGGGATGGTCAGCAGCCCATCATGCGCGCCGATATCAATCAGCGTACCGGGGCGATGCAGCAAGCTGTGGAAATTTTCCTCATCCATGACGAATTTTTCCCCTTTAATGCCCCGCTTCGCCTAAGCTGCCGCAAAACCGCTCCTGAGAGTGCGGTGATGGAGCGAAAATCCAGTGCCGATGCGTCTTTGTCAGCTTATCTATACCTCTCGGCCCTTCGGCTTCAATGCGCCGATGCTGGATGACATCCTTACCACAGCCCGCGCCTTGAATGCGCAGCATGATGTGACCGGCGCGCTGATCTGCCGCGCCGATATGTTCCTGCAAATGCTGGAAGGCCCGCGCGCAAAGGTGACAGAAACCTTCGGGCGCATCCTGGCCGATGATCGGCATGTTGATGTGACGCTGCTTTACCTAGGCGATACGCCGGAGCGGATTTTCCCCGATTGGACCATGCGCGATGACCCGCCGCAAAGCTGGATGTGGAACCAGGCCGAGGTGCGTGAAGGCGCAATGCAAGAAGCCAGCGCAGCCGCCGCCTATTCAGTCTTTCGCCGCTTGTCGCGCCTCCCGCCGGAACGGCGCGCGGTTTGAGCATTTTCAAGCCAAGTGGGACCACTTGGCGCCTCGGAAAATGCGATGAAATAACGGCTGAGAGCGCCTCCCGTGAACGAATGTGAACGGGAACCGCTCCAAGAGTTAATCCGCCGTCCAGCCGCCATCCACCAGTAGGGCGGAACCGGTCATCAGCGCGCCGGCATCGCTGGCCAGCAGCAGAATGGCGCCCATCAGATCCTCTACCTGGCCAACGCGGCCCAGCTTGATCTTGGCTTCCACCTGCTCTCGAAAGCCTGGTGCCGCCAGGAAGGGCTTGGTCAGCGGCGTTTCGATGAAGGTGGGGCAGAGCGTATTCACGCGAATGCCCTGCGGCGCCAATTCCACCGCCATGGCCTTGGTGAGCCCTTCAATCGCCCATTTGGAAGCGCAATAAATGGTGCGGTTTGGCGCGCCGACATGGCCCATCTGGGAAGATACATTGATGATGGACCCAGGGCGCTTGGCAGCCAAAAGCCGCTTGGCGACATGCTGCGCCAGGAAGAAGGCGGCCCGGACATTCAAGCCCATCACCGCATCAAAATCATCCACCGTCACATCGGTGAAGGGCTTGGGGCGATTGGTGCCGGCGTTATTGACCAGAATATCGAAGGGCTCGGCAGCGCTGATGGCGGCTTCTGTCGCGGCCAGATCGAGCACATCCAAAGCCAGCGCCGCCGCCTGACCGCCCTTGGCGCGGATCGCTGCAGCCGCGGCTTCAATCTCATCGGCGCTGCGCGCAACCAGCGTGACATGCGCGCCCTGATCAGCCAGCGCGCTTGCCGCCGCCAAGCCAATACCGCGCCCAGCGCCGGTAATCAGCGCGCGGCGGCCATCAAGCCGGAAGGAAGGGGTGCGAGGTAGATCCATGACTGCCAATCCTAAGCGAGAGCTTTCCTGCTATCACAAGCCAAGCGCGGCGCGCCAATCCGCAGCCTTCACCAGCCGCACACCCTGCCGCCGCGCGGTCCGAATCTCGGCCGCATTCGGAAAGCCGCAATAGGGCAAGGCTGGTGCCGTCGGGCCTTCCGTCTTTCCTTCCGTGAGTACGCGCAAGGCATCGCCTCTCATCGGCAAGGCAGATTCATGCAGCAGCCGCGCAGCCGTTGACGCGGAAACACCCGGCGGAAGGGGATGGGCCCGCTGTGCAAGCACGTCGCCGGTATCAATGCGCGCGGCAATCCGGTGGATGCTGATGCCGGTCGCCCCCGGCCCTTCCTGCAAGGCCCAAAAGGCGGGGATGGGGCCGCGATGGCGGGGCAGTAGCGAGGGATGGATATTTACCGCACCCAGCGGCGCCAAAGCGAGTGTTTCCAGCATGAAAATCTGGTCGAAATGAAAAGACAGGATCACATCGGGCCGCGCTGCCTTCAACGCGGCGTGACAGGCAGGGCCGTTCACATCCTCAACCTCAAGCAATGCAACGCCGTGCACCCGCGCGAAATCTGCCAAGCCATGTTGCCCACGCAACCGCGCAACCAGGGAAGGCAAAACAAAATTGACAAAAAGATAGGGCAGAAAGCGCAGGCCGGAGCGGCGGAGATGCCGCCAGAATTGCCCGAAGGCGCCACCGGAAGGCGCGCGATAGGGCGCGGAACGCCCAATCAGCACAATCTCCGCCGCATGGGTTTCAGCAAATTGCCGCACGGCGTCAGCACTGGCCAAACTCTCCAGCGTGAATAGCGCAATACGAAGCGGCGCCTTGTTCACCCCAAGCGCCGCCCTGCCTCAATCCGCCGCGGTCGCATAAGGGATATTGCGCCCGCCATAGCGGCGCACGCGAATATTCGCCTGTTCCGCATGGCCCGCGAAGCCTTCCAACATGCAAAGGCGAGAACAATATTCGCCGATCATGGCGGAAGCCTCATCTGTCAGCACGCGCTGATAGGTGCAGGTCTTCATGAATTTGCCGACCCAAAGCCCGCCCGTATAGCGCGCGGATTTTTTCGTGGGCAAAGTATGGTTCGTGCCAATCACCTTATCGCCATAGGAAACATTGGTGCGCGGGCCGAGGAACAGCGCACCGTAATTGGTCATGTGTTGCAGGAAATAATCCGGATCGCGCGTCATCACCTGCACATGTTCGGATGCAATGCGATCAGCTTCCGCCACCATTTCGTCTTCGCTGTCGCAGATGATCACCTCACCATAATCTTCCCAGGCTTTGCGGGCGATGGAGGCGGTGGGCAGGATTTTCAGAAGGCGTTCAACCTCGGCCATTGTCTCGCGCGCCAGTTTTTCCGAAGTGGTCAACAAAACGGCGGGGGAATTCGGTCCGTGTTCAGCCTGGCCCAAAAGATCAGTCGCGCAGATTTCTGCGTCCACGGTCTCATCGGCGATGATCAGCGTCTCGGTCGGGCCCGCGAAAAGATCAATGCCAACCCGCCCGTAAAGCTGGCGCTTGGCTTCCGCGACAAAAGCATTGCCGGGGCCGACCAGCATATCAATCGGCGCGATGCTCTCAGTCCCCAGCGCCATGGCGCCCACCGCCTGAATGCCGCCCAGGCAGTAAATCTCATCCGCGCCGGCCAAATGCTGCGCCGCGACAATGGCAGGCGCGGGCTTACCTTCAAAAGGCGGCGCGCAGGTAATGATGCGCTTGCAGCCGGCAACTTTCGCCGTCACCACAGACATATGGGCCGATGCCAGCAGCGGGTATTTACCCCCCGGCACATAGCAGCCCACCGAATTGACCGGGATATTGCGATGGCCAAGCACCACGCCGGGCAGGGTTTCCACCTCAATATCGCGCAAGGCCGCCTTTTGGTGTTCGGCGAAATTGCGCACCTGGGTCTGCGCGAAGCGGATATCCTCCAGATCGCGCGGGGTGAGCTGATCCAGGCAGGCCTGGATTTCAGCCTCACTCAGGCGGAAATTCTGGCGGTCCCATTTGTCGAAGCGGATCGAAAGCTCTCGCACCGCGGCATCGCCCCGCGCCTTGATATCGGCCAGAATGCCCTCAACCGTCGCGCGCACCTTGGCGTCGTCTTCCGCCACCGCATCCGCATCCCGGCCCCGCTTTAGGAAACGCGCCATGTTCTACCCCTTTCCAGCTTCCGCCCCGTGCTTGAAGCCCATGATCTGGGCCGTCAAGCTCCCTGTTTGACCGGAGCGCTTAACGGAGGAAGTATTCGCCTTATGACGCCAGCCGAATTGCTCGCCCCCATTGTGGGGCCGAAGAATTGCCTCATTGAGGATGCCGATATCGCCCCCTATGCGGTGGATTGGCGCGGAACCTATCGCGGCACCCCGCGCGCCGTGCTGCGCCCTGGTTCGGTTGAGGAGGTTGCGGCCTCTGTCCGTGCCTGCGCGGCCGCTGGGCTTGCCATTGTCCCGGCGGGTGGCCGGACCGGGCTTTGTGGTGGGGCGGTGGTGCAGGATAATGGCCCGCCAGCGGTGGTAATGAGCCTGGAGCGCTTGAACCGCATCCGCGATGTGGATGCGAAGGATTTCTCCCTGGTCGCTGAAGCGGGCTGCATTATCCAAAATGTGCAGGAAGCCGCCGCGGGGGCAGGCCGGCTTTTCCCCCTTTCCTGGGGCGCGCAGGGCTCGGCCATGGTGGGCGGCGCGCTTTCCACCAATGCGGGCGGCATTCGTACCATTCGTTGGGGCAATGCGCGGGATCTGGTGCTGGGGCTTGAAGTGGTGCTGCCCGATGGGCGCGTGCTGAATGATTTGCGCCGCGTGCGTAAGGATAATAGCGGCTATGCGCTGCGCCATTTGTTCCTGGGCGGGGAAGGCACGCTTGGCATTATCACTGCCGCAGCACTGCGCCTGGTGCCGGCCTTGAAACGCGTGGAAACCGCCTTTGTCGCCGTGCCATCGCCGGATGCCGCGCTTTCCTTGCTTTCGCGCATGCTGGAATCCGGCGCGGATGTGATTGCTTTCGAATTGATCCGCAAGGAATGCATGCAGGTGGTAGAACGCCATGGGCTGCGCACCCGTATGCCGATGGCGCTTGAAAGCCCTTGGTATGTCATGGTGGAAATCGCCGCCGCGCATCCCGCCGTGCCGCTTAAGGAAATGCTGGAAGATACTTTGGCGGAAGCGGCGGAGGCCGGCGATTGCACCGATGCCGTGCTGGCCGCGAATGAGGATCAGCGCGCCGGCTTCTGGCGCATTCGGGAAGATTACCCGGATTGCCAGCGCCGCAACGGCCCTTATGTCGGCACCGACACCGCCGTGCCAGTTTCTGCCGTGCCGCGCTTTCTGGCCCGCGTTGAAAAGGAATTAGTTGCCAATTGGCCAGAAGGTGAGTTGTTCATGATCGGCCATGCCGGGGATGGGAATATCCATCTTGGCATGGGCGCGCCTAAGGGCATGGAATACAAGGACTGGGCATCCCGCGCGGCGGGGCTTGAAGCGCTGGTCAATAGCATCGCGGTTGACATGGGCGGCAGCTTCAGCGCCGAACACGGCATTGGCCAATCCAAGCGCCACGCCATGGCATCGCTGAAAGACCCCGTGGCGCTGGATGTGATGCGTGCCATCAAGGGCGCGATTGACCCCGAAAGCCTGATGAACCCCGGCAAGATGCTGCCGGGGTAAGTGCTGCCGGCGCGTTAAGTCAGAAACGCGCCGCCATTCACATGAATGGTCTGGCCGGTGATATAACCACCCTCTGGCCCCGCCAGCATCCGCACCACATCGGCAATTTCGGCCACACTCGCCCGGCGGCGCATGGGAATGCCGCCATCAGCCAGCGTGCTGGGCATGGACCCCGCCGAGGCGCCGCGCACCGTATCCACCGCACCAGGCGCGACGCAATTGGCGCGAATGCCCTTGGGCGCCAATTCCACGGCCAATGCGCGCATCAAGCCTTCCAGCCCAGATTTGGAAGCCGAGACATGCGCGCGATTGGGCGTGCCGACATGGGTTGAAATGCCCGATAGCCCGATGATGGAACCACCCCCACGCGCTGTCATCTGCTGCGCGAAAGCCTGCGTAATGATAAAGGCGCCATCCAAAGCGACGGATAGGATTTCGCGCCATTCCGCGAAGGACATGTCCAGAAAGCTGGTCTGCCGCCTGAGCCCCGCATTGGTCACCAGAATATCCACCCCGCCGAATTGGGCCGCCACAGCAGCGGCCATGGCTGCCACTTCCTCGGGCTTGGTGATATCAGCGCGATAGGCCATGGCGCGGCCACCGGCGGCGGTGATTTCCTCCGCCACCGCTTTGATCGCGGCCTCATCCGAACGGCCATTCACCACAATGGCCGCGCCATCAGCGGCAAGCCTTAGCGCAATGGCGCGGCCGATATTCTTGCCCGCGCCGGTAACCAGCGCGACCTTACCCGCAAGCGGAGCATTCATGAGCATTTCTCCATTTTCCTGTGGCAGAATAGGCGCATTCGGCCCCGGATGAAATCCACCACGGGGTGGGATTTGCGGCGCCGCGCGCGGGGGCTTAGGATCATCGCATAAAAGGGCGCCGGACTGGGCGCGTAGGTTTGAAGGCGGAAACATATGCTGGTTATTTCGGAACAAGGTATCGGTCACATCATCGAAGCTTGGCTTAAGCGCTTCAACGAAGCGTTGGCGGCGGGTGACAAAGCAGCGCTCAGCGCATTGTTTCGCGCTGATAGCCATTGGCGCGATATCGTGGTGCTGGGCCGGCGTATCCGCACGGTCTCCGGCCAGGCAAAGCTGGTGGAAGCGCTGTTGGCGGCGGCGCAGGAAGCCGGCGCACGGGATTTCACGATTGATGAAGAACGCGCTGCACCACGCTTTGTGGAACGCGCCGGCGAAGACACGATCGAAGCCATACTGCGGTTCGAGACCAAAATCGGCACGGGTGCTGCGCTGCTGCGCTTGAAGCGCGCCGAAGCCTCAGGCGATGCGCCCGTGGCCTGGGTGCTGACCACCGCATTGGATAGCCTGCGCGGCATTGATGTGGACAGCATGCGCGAAGCGCGTGAAGAACCCGCCTTTGAACGGGAATTCAATGGCCCGAATTGGCTGGATAAGCGGCGCGAGGCAGCGCGTTTTGCCAACCGCGATCCCGCCGTGCTGATTGTGGGCGGCGGGCATGCCGGCATCACCGCCGCTGCCTGGCTCGGCGCGCTTAATATCGAAACGCTGATTGTGGATCGCATGGCGCGGATCGGCGATAATTGGCGGCTGCGCTATCACGGCCTCAAGCTGCACAACCAGGTGCACAGCAACCACTTGCCTTTCCTGTCCTTCCCGAAGACCTGGCCGAAATATATCCCGAAGGACAAGATCGCCAATTGGCTCGAATCCTATGTCGAGACGATGGAGATCAATTTCTGGACTAAAACGAGCTTCGAAGGCGCGGAATATGACGCGGCGGCGAAAGGCTGGGTGGCGCGGTTGAAGCAGGCCGATGGCAGCGAACGCATCATGCGCCCGCGGCATATCATCATGGCGACCAGCGTGAGCGGTACGCCGAGCCTGCCCGATATCCCAACGCTTGATCGCTTCAAGGGCAAGGTTGTGCATTCATCCGGCTTCAAGGATGGCGCGGAATGGAAGGACAAGCCGGTTTATGTTTTCGGCACCGGCACCAGCGCGCATGACATCACGCAGGATCTGCACGGCAATGGCGCCAAGGTGACGATGGTGCAGCGCAGCCCGACGCTGATTGTGAATGTGGAACCAAGCGCGCAGCTTTATGATGGCGTCTATTACGGCAAGGGCCCCACGCTCGAAGACCGTGATTTGATCAATGTGTCCTTCCCGCTGGAAGTGATGAAGCAGGCACATAAGATCCTGACGGATAAGACGCGTGAATTGGATAAGCCTTTGCTGGATGGGCTGGAGAAGATCGGCTTCCGGTTGGAATTCGGCGATAATGGCACCGGCTGGCCGCTGAAATATCGCTCTCGCGGTGGTGGCTATTACTTCAATGTTGGCTGTTCGGATTTGCTGGTGCGCCGCGAAGTGGGCCTGATCCAGTATCACGACATCGCAGAATTCAACGCATCCGGCATGAAGATGAAGGATGGCCGCGAATTGCCGGCAGAGCTTTTGGTGCTCGCCACCGGCTATAAGGGCCAGGATCATCTGGTGCGCGGCTTCTTTGGTGATGCGGTGGCGGATCGCGTTGGTAAGGTCTGGGGCTTTGATGAAGCCGATCAGGAATTGCGCAACATGTGGATGGAAACGCCGCAGCAGGGCCTTTGGTTCACCGGCGGTTCCTTTGCGCAATGCCGGATGTATTCCAAATACCTCGCCATGCAGATCAAGGCGCGGGAAGAAGGGCTGGTTTGATTAGAGTCTTGGTATGTTGCGGATCGTTGCCGATCCGCCCTCAAACGCCAGCGCGCGCCTCCGCGCGCTTGGCTTCGCCGCATAAGCGGCGTCGCCCATTCGGGCTCGCGCCCACCTGTGGTGGGCGTTAGAGTCGCCTACTTGGCGTTTGTCTCACTAGCGCCCGCGCAGCGCCCACATAAGGCTTGCCGCGAAACCCGCCAGCAATATCCAGAAAACCGTCAGCGTCGCGCCGGCGCCGAAAGCATCCATGGCGAAGCCTGCCATCAGCGGCGGGATGCAAAAGCCGATATGCGCTACCAGGAAAACGCCTGCCGCCGCGCGGGCGCGGTCCAGCCCGGCTTTTTCGGAAACGCCGGCAAGTCCGCCAATATATAAAAACCCATAAGCCGCGCTGCCCACCATGGCGCCGCCCAGCAATAGTGCGGGCAGCGCCGCATGCAGCGTGCCCCACATGACCAAACCTGCGCCCAGCACCAGCACCGGCAAGCCAATCAGCACCAGGCTACGCGCGGCGATGCGCGCCATCATCTGCTGCACCAAAGCCCCCACCAAAATCATGAAGCACACGGCAAGCGGCCCAAGCCGCGGATAGCCAGCCTCGGTCAAGGCGGTCGGCACGGCGGTAATAACCGTACCCGTCACCGCCCAGGCGGCCAGCATACTCAGTGAAAGCGGCAAGGTGCCACGCGGAAAGCTTGGCATGCGCA
>CAIMVB010000487.1 GCA_903844785.1 uncultured Rhodospirillales bacterium
GCATGGGTGGAAAGTGTCACCTGCACGCGCCCATTGCTGCGTGCCGCTGTGCCATCGCGCAGCACCGGGACATCTACCCGCGTATATTGCGGCTGGGTCGGCAGCGGCTGAGTTACGGCGGAAATGCGGATGGGCGCGCCGGCCGGCAGGGTTGGTAGCTGCGCCAGCGCAGAAAAGGTGACGCCACTTGCCAAGACGACACCGGCAAGGAGTTGTTTCAGCATCGGGAAGTCCTCCAGGTTAGGGTTATTGTTCTTAGTCCATCATGGGGCGGTCTAAGCGTAGAGTGGTCAAGGCCGAAAATCTCAAGAAATCTCGCCTGCCTGCCTGCGATAATGGCAGGCAGGCGCGCATTTGCCTGCCCGCTGGGCTTACTTCACTTGGCAGGATGCACTGCCATCCAATGACGGGCGATATCCACGCGGCGCGTAATCCACACATCGCGCTTCTGCGCCATATAATCCAGCAGCTTTTGCAGTGCGACAGCGCGGGCGGGATGGCCGATCAAGCGCATATGCAGCCCAACTGACATCATCTTGGGCTGACCTCTCCGGCCTTCTTCATACAGCATGTCGAAAGCATCGCGGATATAGGAAAACCAATCATCCGATGTGCCCATCCAGCCGGCGTATTTGCCATCATTATTCGTGAGCGAATAGGGCACGATCAGATGCGGCTTGCCATTCACGCGCGTCCAGATCGGCAATTCATCGCCGTAATAATCGCTGTCATACAAAAAGCCGCCTTCTTCGGCGACCAGTCGGCGCGTATTCACGGAAGGTCCATAGCGGCAATACCAGCCATCCGGGCGGTGGCCCACGGTTTTTTGCTGGCTTTCGATTGCTTTGCGGATATGGTCGCGTTCTTCTTCTTCTGACAATTCAAAATGCTTCACCCAGCGCCAGCCATGGGAACAGACATCATAGCCAGCGGCCTTGATGGCGGCGGCGGCTTCCGGATTGCGTTCCAGCGCCAAGGCGCAGCCGAAAATCGTCACCGGCAGGCTGCGTTCCTGAAATAGGCGATGCAGGCGCCAGAAGCCAACCCGGCTGCCATATTCAAACATGCCTTCCGCCGCCAAATCGCGGCCGGATTTCACCTGATTAAGGCCATGAGCTTCGGTCAGGCCATTTTCCGTCACGCCATCACCAAGTTCGAAGGAAGGCTCAGACCCTTCTTCGTAATTGATGACAAAATTCACGGCGATTTTCGCGCCGCCCGGCCATTGCGGATCAGGCGGATTGGCGCCGTAACCGATGAAATCCCGCGTGACTTGATAGGTCATGGCGTCAATTCCTTATCCTGTTGAGCGGCGGCTTGTTGCAAGGCGCGCCAAATCTTTTCGGGTGTGGCGGGCATATCCGGCGCTGTTGCGCCGCGCAAGGCAAGTGCATCCGCAACGGCGTTCATCACGGTTTGCGGCCCGGCAATGGCGCCGGCCTGGCCGGAACCCTTCACGCCAAGCGGATTGGAAGCCGTGGGCGTGCCTTCCAAAACAACTTCAATCGGTGGCAGATCATCCGCGCGCGGCAGCGCATAATCCATCAAAGAGCCAGTCAGTAATTGGCC
>CAIMVB010000488.1 GCA_903844785.1 uncultured Rhodospirillales bacterium
ACTGTCTCGGTCCTAACCTATGATGAGGAAACCAAGGGCGAGCCCCGTGTGGTGAAAATGCCCGATGCCGCGGGCGATGGCGAAGGCTGGCTGCTACTGGATGATCTGGTGGATACCGGCACCACGGCGCGGGTCGTGCGCGCGCTGCTGCCCAAGGCGCATTTCGCCACCGTCTATGCCAAGCCTGCCGGCAAGCCGATGGTGGATACCTTCATTACGGAAGTAAGCCAGGATACCTGGATCCTATTCCCCTGGGATACCGAGCCGCAATTCATTGCGCCGATTGCGAAATCTGCGGGGCAGTAAATTACTGGCGGCTGAAAACATTTCCTGGCCGGACAGGCTTATTCGCCAGGAAATGCCTTAACTAGATGCGGCAGAAGGCCTTTGGTGCCAGGTCAGCGGCAAAGCTTAGGTACCTCCGCCCTAGATCAAACTGCTATCAGTCTATCCTCACCCGCCACCATCGGCGCCGGCATCTTCCCGGCTGGCCAGCACCTTATCCACCCGCCTGCCATCCATATCCACAATCTCAAAACGCCAGCCGGCCCAGACAATCCGGTCCCCCTCACGCGGGACACGCTGCAACAGCGCCAGCATCAACCCAGCGACGGTGTGATAGGTGCCCGCCCCCGGCATTTCCGGCAAATCAAGCCGGGCGCGCAATTCATCGGATGGCATGCTGCCATCCAGCAGTAGCGATCCATCAAAGCGCAGCACCGCCGCTTCCGCCGGCATCGGCTCGGATGGGCCCAATTCGCCAATGATCGCTTCCAGCAAATCGGAAGCCGTCACCATGCCTTCGAAGGACCCGTATTCATCCAGCACCAGCGCCATGCCCAAAGGATCGCCGCGGAGCCTTTCCAGCGCATCCAGCGCGGTCAGCGTATCCGGCAGCACCATGGGCTGGCGCAAAGCGGCATCAAGGGAAATGGGCCCGCCCGCCAAAAGCTGGTCCAGCAGATCCTTGGCGGCGACCACGCCGACCACATTATCCACCCGCCCATCCGCCACGATAAAGCGCGTGACATGCGAAGCGCGCAGCCGTTCCGGCAGGTTTTCTGGCGCCTCGGCGCGGTCCAGCCAGGCGATGTCATTGCGGGGCGTCATCAGCGCGCGCACGGGCTTATCCCCAAGCCGCAACACGCGTTCGATCATGTGACGTTCTTCGGTCTCCAGCGCGCCGGCCTGGGCGCCTTCCGCCACCACGGCCTTCACTTCTTCTTCCGTCACGGAAAGGTCAGAAGTGGGCGCCGGGCCAAAAAACCGCAGCACCAGGGCCGAAGACGCGCCCAAAAGCCAGACCATCGGCGCCGTGATGCGCGCCAGCGCTGCCAGCGGGCGCGCGACCAGGATGGCGAGTTTCTCAGGCTCCCGCAGCGCCAGTTGCTTGGGCACCAATTCGCCCAGGATCAGGCTGAGATAGGTGATGGCCAGCACCACCAGCGTAAAGGCCACTTCCTGCACAAAGGGCACCGGAAAGGGCAGCATTTCCAAGGCCTGCGCGATGGTGCCGGCAAGCCGCGCGCCACCAAAAGCACCGGCGATGATCCCCACCATGGTAATGCCCACCTGCACCGTCGGCAGGAAGCGCTGCGGGTCATCAGCCAAGGCAAGCGCGGTATCCGCGCCCCTGACGCCGCGCTTTTGCATGGCCATCAGCCGGGACCGGCGTGAAGACACAATGGCGAGTTCAGACATGGCGAAGGCGCCATTCAGCAGAACCAGCAGCAGGATGATCAAAATCTCTAGGGCCGTGCCCATTTCTTGTTCCCAGGCGGCAAATGCCGCGCGCCTTGTAAAATAGTTTCGCGCCGGGGTGAAATCACCCTGCTATGGGCGGGTTTGGCGCTTTCTGGCATCCTAGGCGGATGACCCAGCCTCTCCCCCGCCTGATCCCGCTTGAAGGTGCCTCCAACCTACGTGACCTGGGCGGCTGGCGCGGCCATGAAGGCTGGGCTTTGCGCCATGGGGTGCTGTTCCGTTCAGACGCGCTGCATAAGCTGACGGACCAGGATTTAACCCGGCTTGCCGAAACCGGGCTTGCCACCGTGTGTGATTTGCGCGGCCAGCATGAGGCTGCGGTATCCCCTTCCCGCCTGCCACCAGGGGCGCGGGCGGTACCTTTGCCGATTGAACCGCGCATAGGCGCATCCTTGCGCGACCTTCTGGCCAATGGCGCGGCGACGCGGGCGGAGACCACGCGGCTGCTTGGCGTGGCCTATCTGAATTACGCGACCGAGCAATTGCCTGTTTATCGCCAGCTTGTTGATCTCATCCTTGAAGATGAGCGCCGCCCGCTGCTGTTTCATTGCTCGGCGGGCAAGGACCGCACCGGGCTTGGCGCGGCGCTGATTCTGACCGCGCTTGGCGTTTCGCGGGAGGATATTCTGACTGATTACGTGGCAACCGACCGCTTCTGGCGCCGCGACCATCCCCTGCCCGATGAGGCACCGCAGGAAGCCAAGGACGCAATTTTGGACACGCACCCGGCGCTGCTGGCCGCCGCTTTGGAAGCGGCGGTGGTGCCCTTCGGGTCCGCAGCGGGCTTGCTGGAAGATGGCTTGGGCCTGCCCCCGGCGCGGCTGGCCAGCTTCCGCGCGGCCTTGCTGGATTAAGCCACCCCCGCCACCCAAGCCGCGATGGCGGTTGCCCGCGCATCTTCATGCCATTGGCCGATAATCTGTACGCCAAGCGGCATGCCTGCCACCGCCAGCAGCGGGACATTCACCGCCGGGCAGCCCAAAGCCGATGTGCCGGCATTGAAGCTGATATCCCCGGTCGGGCGCGGCACAGGCGGCTGGCCTGGCTGATCGCCAAGCCAGATCGGCGCCGGGCCGGGGGATGACGGGGCGATCAGCCCATCCGCCAGCGGTGCCAGCGAAGCCAAGCGGCGGCGTAATTCATCGCGTTCCAGCAAACGCGCGCGATAGGTTTCCAGATCAACCTTGGTGCCATGCTGCAAGCGCGTGAAAAGCCTGGGGCTGACGCGATCAGCCGCGGTTTCCGCCAAATGCTGCAAGCCCGCGCGTTGTTCAAAGGCGCAAATATCTGCGGTGATGGCCTTCGCATGCGCCAAGGCGCGTTCAAAACCTTCAATCAGCGGATGATCGGCGCGGCGCCAAATTTCCACCCCCGCCGCGCGCAGCCGGTCCAGCAGCGCCTCAAACGCCGCGAGGGACGCCGCATCCAAATCCGCCCAGCCTTCTGTTTCCATCACGATCAACCGTGCGGGTTTGGCGGGCGCCGGCGCGCTTGCAGGGCCGAAAAGTCCCGGCGCGCCAGGATCACCCCCCGCCCGCTTGGCGATTTCAATCGCCACAGCCCACATATCGGCGAAGCTATTGGCGTGAACGCCTGCGGTGGATTGGCTGAGCGATTGCCTCTCCCCCCGATTGATCGCGCCTTGCGTCGGCTTCAGCGCGATATTGCCGCAATAAGACGCAGGGCGAATGATGGAACCGCCGACCTGCGTGCCAATCGCCGCCGGGATCATATTCGCCGCGACCGCCGCTGCGGAACCTGAGGATGACCCGCCCGGCGTGCGCTGCGGATCAAAGGGATTGGTGGTGGGGCCCGGATGCGCCATGCCCAATTCTGCGGTCACCGTCTTGCCAATGATCACCGCGCCCGCATCACGGAGCGCCCGCACCATGATGCTATCGCGCTTCGGGAAATTGCCGGTGAATGCGCCGCAGCCCATTTGCGTTGGCATATCGATGGTTTCGATCAGATCCTTGATGCCGATCGGCATGCCATCAATGGCGGAAAGCGCGCGGCCCGCCTTGTAGCGCGCCGTTGCGGCATCGGCGGCCGCGCGCGCACCCGCTTCGTTCAGCACAACAAAGGCGCGCACCACGCCATCGCGTTCCGCAATGGCGGCCAGGCAGCGTTCCAAATAGGCGCGGGGCGTATCCTGGCCGGATTGGAAACCCGACACGGCATCATGGAAAGTCAGGCCCTTGAAGCTGGTGCGGTCATAGCTGCCGGATGACATGGCGGTTTCCCCCTATGGCGATACATTTGGCACATCCTGCAATGCCTGGGCGCGCTTGTCTCCCGCCCCTGCCCGCGCCAGGGTGGGGCCATGATCCCTGATATCCCCGCGCCCGGTCAGGCCGCGACACTTCGGCCCGGTTTGCGCTGGCTGCGCTTTCCCCTGCCCTTCCCGCCCAGCCATGTGAATGTCTGGCTGCTGGAAGATGGGCCGGGCTGGCTCGCCATTGATTGTTCCATCGCATCCGAAGCCACGCGGGATTTATGGCGCGAAGCCTTGGCCGGAGAGGCCTTTGCCGGGCGGCCTTTGCACCGGCTGCTGGTGACGCATTTCCACCCCGATCACGCCGGGCTGATGGGCTGGCTGGCTGAAAATCACGGGCTTTGCCCGCTGATGACCAAGATCGAATGGCTGCAGGCCCGCGCGCTGTTCTTCGATACCGGCGCTGAAATGGTGGAACATCAGGCGCGCTTCGCCCAGGCCGCCGGCGCGCCCGCCGAATATGCGGATTTCATCCGCGCGCGCGGCCCGCTTTATGTGAAATCCGTCGCCCCCCTGCCGCGTGTTTTTGAAGCCATCGCCGATGGGCAGACGCTAAGCATTGGCGGGCAGCCCTGGCACGTAATGACCGGCCAGGGCCACGCGCCGGATATGGCCTGCCTGTTCAATGCGGAAAGTCGCGTGCTGATCGCCGCTGATCAAATCCTGCCGCGCATTTCGCCCTATATCGGCCTGCATGCGGGCGAACCGACCGCGGATCCGCTCGGCGCCTTTTTGGCATCCTTGCAACGCTTTCGCGCCCTTCCCGAAGACACTTTTGTGCTGCCTTCCCATGGGGAGCCGTTTTACGGCCTGCATGCGCGGCTGGATTGGTTGGCCGCGCATCACGCGGAACGCCTTTCGCTTTTGATGGATGCCATGGCGGATAGCAGCGCGCATGATCTGCTGCCGGTGCTGTTCCGTCGCCCGCTTGATTTGCGTAACCTGGGCTTCGGGCTTGGCGAAACCCTCGCGCATTTGCGGCGCCTGCAGGTGATGGGCCAAGCGGTTTCAGAAATAGACAATCATGGCGTGACGCGCTGGCGCCGTGCGTAAGGAGCATTTGATGACCCCGATCGAGACCATTGCCGCCATTCGCGCCGATGCGCGCTTCGCCGCTGCCTCCGCCAAGCTTGCCGCTGATCATGCGCGCATGGTCGAAGATTGCATCACACTCACGCAAATCCCCGCCCCGCCCTTCGCGGAAGAAGAACGCGCCAGCGCCTATCTTTCCATGCTCCGCGCCCATGGGTTGGAGGAAGTGGAGCAGGATGAAATCGGCAATGTGATGGGGCTGCGCCGTGGCTTCGGCAATGGCGAGATTCTGGTGGTGGCCGCGCATCTGGATACCGTTTTCCCCGCCGGCACCGATGTGCGCGTCAGGCGTGAAGGCACCAAGCTTTTTGCCCCGGGCGTGAGTGACGATACATGGTCACTCGCGGTCAATCTCGGCTTTTTGCGCGCTTTGGATGCGGCAGGCATTCGCACACGGCATGACCTGCTGTTTGTGGGTGATGTCGGGGAAGAAGGGCTTGGGGATTTGCGCGGCATTCGCCATCTTTTCACCAAAGGCCGGCACCGCGCGCGCATTCGCGGCTTCCTCACGGTGGATAGCCCGCAGGTGGCGGGCATTGTCAGCGGTGGTGTCGGTTCCAAACGCTACCGGGTGACATTCCAGGGGCCGGGCGGGCATTCCTATGCCGCTTTCGGTCTGGTCAATCCGATGTATGCCATGGCGGAGGCGGCGCGTGGCCTCGCCGCCGTCAAGGTGCCCGATAGCCCGCCCACCACGCATTGCGTGAGTGTTGTATCCGGCGGCACCTCCATCAATGCCATTGCCAATCGCGTGGTGATTGAAGTGGATCTGCGCTCGGCCTCGGCCAGCGAACTTGCCAAGCTGGATCGCGCCTTTCTTGAAATTGTGGATCTGGCGGTTGCGGCCGAAAACGCCGCACGTTCCACCGCCAATGGCGCCATTACTGCTGAAGTTGAACCGGTGGGCGACCGCCCAGCGGGGGAAACGCCAGCGGGCAGCCCCATCCGCGCCCTGGCGGCGGCGGCGGTTTCTTCAGAAGGCTATCGCCCAACATTTGAATGGTCTTCGACGGATGCGAATATCCCAATGTCGCTTGGCATTCCGGCACTGAAAATTGGCGCAGGCGGGCGTGGCGGGCGGGCGCATTCCTTGGATGAATGGCTGGATGTGGAACCAACGGAAGCCTTGCGCGGCATGCGGTCAAGCCTTGCTGCCATTCTCGCCATCGCAGGCATGGAAGGTGTTGGATAACTTCGGCGCCGCCATTCGTGATGGGGCGCCTGCGCGAAAGCAAAGGCAAAAGCGGATCAGGCACCCTATCTAGCGCGGCATGGAAACGCCACTCAGCATCACCTTTCGCGATATCGAAGCCTCGCCCGCGCTGGAAGCGCGCATTCAGCATGAAGCCCAGCATCTGGCGCGTCGCGCACCGCGCCTGACGCGCTGCGATGTGGTGCTGGAAGCGCCGCATCGGCACAAGCATCAGGGCATGCTGTGGCGCGTGCATATCCGCCTTGAACTGCCGGGGGGCGAGGTGGTGGTGACGCATGAAGGCCCGCGCGACCACGCGCATGAAAGTGCTGCGGTTGCGCTGCGTGATGCCTTTCGCGCCGCAGAACGTCAGGTGGAAAGGCATCGCGAAAAACAGGAAGGCGATGTGAAGGCCCATATCGCGCCTCCTTCGGGCCGTGTGACGCGGTTGGAACCCAAAGCGGATCACGGCTTCATCACCCTGGATGATGGGGAGGAAGTTTATTTCCATCGCCATAGCGTCGCGGGTCATGCTTTTGACAAGCTGCATATCGGTGCCGCCGTGACGCTGGTATTGAGCGAGGGTGACGCGGGGCCGCAAGCCAGCCTTGTGCGCCCACTGCATCAGGGGCCAGGGGCCTAGATCGTGCCGAGGCAAATCACGGCTGCCGAAATCCGTGCGATTTTGGGCCATGTTGATGATGTGCTGCTGGTAGAAATCACCCGCACCGGCGCGACTGCGGCTGATGTTCTGGAAGCCTTCACCCGGCTGGAAGGCGATGAAGCCTTGGGCAAAACAGCACGGGGCGGCGCCAGCGATACCGTCCGCGCCGTCATGGCCCTTTTGCTGGCCGCCGAACTCCCCGGCGCCGAGCGTGAATAAGCCCGCCCCCTTGGACTGAACCCCCACCCCCGTAATGATGGGCAGGAAGGCGCCGAGTCGCGCGCATCTACTGGGGAGTATCGAATATGGCGGGTCATGGGCATGGTGCGGATCACGGGGGGGAAGGCCATAAGGGGGTCGCCCTGCTGATCGCCGTCCTAGCGCTGTTTCTGGCTTTGGCCGAAACTGGCGCCAAAAGCGCGCAGACCGAAGCGCTGGCCAAGAATGTGGAAGCGGCCAATCTCTGGGCGTTTTTCCAGGCGCGGACCATTCGCCAAACCACGGTCCGCACGGCGGCCGAACAGGCCGCGCTGGACCTTGCCGCGGCGCCTGAGGGCCAGCGCGCCGCCATTCAGCGCCAAATCGAAGCCTGGCGTGGTTCCGCAACCCGTTGGGAGAGTGAGCCTGACACGGGCGAAGGCCGGCGCGAATTGATGGCCAGGGCGCGCGCCGCCGAGGAAAAGCGCGATAAGTCCAGCGCTGCCTATCACAATTACGAAATCGGCTCGGCCGCCTTTCAGGTGGCGATTGTGCTGGCCTCGGCCTCCATCATCACCGGGGTTGGCTTATTGGCCATGGTGGCCGGCGGGCTTGGCGTGGTCGGCGTGGTCTTCAGCGGCTTCGCCCTTTGGGCGCCGCACGCGCTCCATCTGTTCTGATGCTGATTTTGGGCTTCACAAGCCCCCCGCGCCGGGCCATCACATCCCCATCATGACCGATGCCGTCCCCCTGCTGCCCCCCGAACGCGCCGCCCAGCTTGCTGCCGAATTCGGCCTGAAGCCCGATGAGTATGAAAATGTGCTCGCCATTCTGGGCCGCCTGCCGCGCCTGGCCGAGCTTGGCGTCTTCAGTGTCATGTGGTCGGAGCATTGCTCCTACAAATCCTCGCGCATCTGGCTGAAGGAATTGCCGACCAAGGCGCCCTGGGTGATCCAGGGCCCGGGTGAGAATGCCGGCGTGATTGATATCGGCGAAGGCTTGGCTGCGGTTTTCAAAATGGAAAGCCACAACCACCCTTCCTATATCGAACCCTATAACGGCGCAGCGACTGGGGTTGGCGGCATTTTGCGCGATGTCTTTACCATGGGCGCGCGGCCGATTGCCAATTTGAATGCACTGCGTTTCGGCGCGCCGGATGCGCCGCGCATGAAGCGCATCATTGATGGCGTGGTGCGCGGCATTGGCGGTTACGGGAATTGTGTGGGCGTGCCGACTGTGGGCGGAGAGGTGAATTTCCACTCGCGCTACAATGGCAACCCGCTGGTCAATGCCATGACGGTTGGCATTGCGCGCGCTGATCGCATTTTCACCGCCAAGGCCACGGGTATTGGCAATTCCGTGGTTTATGTTGGGTCCAAGACCGGGCGCGATGGCATCCATGGCGCCACCATGGCGAGTGCGGAATTCAGCGCCGATTCGGAAGAAAAGCGCCCCACGGTGCAGATCGGCGACCCCTTCGCCGAAAAACTGCTGATCGAAGCCTGTATGGAATTGATGGCGACCGATGCGATTGTTGCCATTCAGGATATGGGCGCGGCGGGCCTCACCAGTTCCAGCGTGGAGATGGCCGGCAAGGGCGGCATGGGCATTGAACTTGAAGTGGATGCAGTGCCCCAGCGTGAAGAAGGCATGTCGGCCTATGAGATGATGCTTTCCGAAAGCCAGGAACGCATGCTGATGATCCTGAAGCCGGGCCGTGAGGCCGAGGCTGAGGCGATTTTCCGCAAATGGGAATTGGATTTCGCCGTGATCGGCAGGCTGACCGATACCGGGCGCATCGTGATCCGCCATAAGGGCGTGCTGGAAGCCGATATTCCGCTGGCGCCGCTGGAATCCGAAGCGCCGCTCTATCGCCGCCCGGTTGCGGAAACGCCGAAGCAGCCAGTGCTTGCGGCTTCAAGCATCCCTGACCCGATCGGCATCGCACCCGCGCTGCTGCAATTGGTGGCCAGCCCTGATCTTTGCTCCCGCCGCTGGATTTGGGACCAATATGACAGCCTGGTGAATGGCCAGACAGTGCAGCGCCCAGGTGGCGCGGATGCGGCTGTGGTCAGGATTGAAGATCATGACCGAGCGCTTGCCATGACCACGGATTGCACGCCGCGCTATTGCCTGGCGGACCCGGAAGAAGGCGGCAAGCAGGCCGTTGCCGAGGCGTGGCGCAATATCACCGCCGTTGGCGCGCTGCCTTTGGCGAT
>CAIMVB010000489.1 GCA_903844785.1 uncultured Rhodospirillales bacterium
GAAACCCGCGTCACGCAGCTTTCGGGTGGCGAAAAGGCGCGGTTGTTATTGGCACTGACGACGCGTGATGCGCCGCATATGCTTATTCTGGATGAACCAACCAACCATTTGGATATTGATGCGCGTGATGCGCTGGTGAAGGCGCTGACGGATTTCCCCGGCGCGGTGGTGCTGATAACGCATGACCCGCATTTGGTGGAATTGATGGCGGATCGGTTGTGGCTGGTGGCGAATGGCAGCGTGACGCCCTTTGATGGTGATTTGGATGATTATCGCGCCTTGCTGGCCGACGCCGCGCGCGGCACGGCGCCGCGGGGTGAACCCGGCGGCATGCGGGCCGAAGCCCGGCGCGAAAGGGCAGAAAACCGCGCGGCTTTGCAACCCCTGCGTGCGCGGTTGAAGGCGGTGGAAGCGGTGCTGGAAAAGCTCGGCAAAGAAGTCGCCTTGATCGAAAAGCGCCTCGGCGACCCAGATACCTATGCCCGCTTCAAGGCTGAGGATATCGCCTGGGCCAATACCCGCCGCGCCGCCATTACCAAGGAAGTGGCGGGGCTTGAGGAAGAATGGCTGGAGCTTTCGGAAAAGCTGGAGGATTCTTAATCCGGACCATATCTGCCGCAAAGGCCCGCAGCAGCCGCAGTCTCAGCGTTTATTTGATCGCGTTTTCCAGGCCGCCAAGTGATGCGACTTGGCTTGAAAATGCTCACCTGCGATTTACACAAAAGCGTCACGTTGCTAGGTAACGGCTCCTCACAACTACGTGACCCCTGGCACGCGGAGTTCCTCGGCATGAAGATTGTTGCCTGCAACAGCAACCGCCCTTTGGCCGAAGCTGTGGCCGCCGCTTGCGGCATTCCGCTGACCAATGCCTCCATCCGGCGCTTCGCGGATATGGAAGTTTTTGTCGAAATTCATGAAAATGTGCGTGGTGAGGATGTGTTTGTCATCCAATCCACATCCTACCCCACCAATGACAATCTGATGGAATTGCTCATCACGCTGGATGCGCTGAAGCGCGGCAGTGCGCGGCGCGTCACGGCGGTGATCCCGTATTTTGGCTATGCGCGGCAGGATCGGAAATCTGGCCCGCGTACGCCGATCAGCGCCAAGCTGGTCGCGAACCTGATCACCGCAGCGGGGGCGAACCGCGTGCTGACCATGGATTTGCACGCGGCGCAGATTCAGGGGTTTTTCGATATCCCCGTGGATAATCTTTTCGCCGCGCCCCTTTATGCGCGCGACATCCAGGAACGCTATGCGGGGCGCGAATTGATGATCGTCTCCCCCGATGTCGGCGGCGTGGTGCGCGCGCGCGCGATTGCGGCCCGGCTTGGCGTGGATTTGGCGATTATTGATAAACGCCGCCCGCGCGCCGGTGTTTCCGAAGTGATGAATGTGATCGGCGAAGTGGAAGGCCGCGACTGCCTGCTGGTGGATGATATTGTCGATTCCGGCGGCACGCTCTGCAACGCTGCGGAAGCGCTTTTGAAGAATGGCGCGCGCTCGGCCGGTGTTTATGTGACGCATGGCGTGTTTTCGGGCGGCGCGGTGGCGCGGATTGGCGCGGCGCCGATTGAAATGATGACCGTGACGGATAGCATCCAGGCAACCGAAGCCGTGCGCGTTTCGCGCAATATCCGCCAATTGACCATTGCGCCGCTGATTGCCGAAGCGATGAAGCGGATTAGCGAAGAAAGCTCGGTTTCGTCGCTCTTCAACTGAAGCCGCGCGGCCCCGCTTGCCAAGCGGGCAGCGGTGGCTGATCCTGTGGGCACAAGTTTTGAAGGGGTTGTTCCATGAAGCTGTTTTACGCGCCTGGCGCTTGTTCCATCGGCATTCACGTGATGCTGGAAGAAATCGGCGCGCCTTATGAAGCGGTGGCCGTCAATCTCCGCGAAGGGGCGCAATTCCAGCCCGGCTTCACCGCGGTTAATCCGAAATCCAAGGTGCCGACACTCCAGCGTGAGGATGGTTCGGTGCTGACCGAATATCCGGCGATTGCCTTTTGGCTGGCGTCGCGCTTTCCGTCGGCTGGCTTGATGCCATCGGGCACGGATGCGCAGGCGCGCGCCCTGGAAGCAACCGATTACTGCGTGGCCACCATGCATATGCAGGGGTTTTCGCGCATGTTCCGCCCGGCGAATTTCGCGCCGTCAGAAGCGGATCATGAAGCGGTGAAGGCACGTGGCGAGGAGATTTTCCAAAAGGGCCTGGGCGTCATGGATAAGGCGCTGGAAGGCCGGGAATGGCTGGCCGGCACTTATTCCTTCGCCGATAGCGCGCTTTTCTACGTGAGCTTCTGGTGGGCGGCGCGGCTGAATAAGCCTCTGCCGGCCAATGTCGCGGCGCATTATGCGCGCATGAAGGCGCGCCCCGCCGTGCAGCGGACCATGGCGGCGGAAGGGCTTTCGTGAGCCTGAACCCGACCGCCTTCTGGTTCCTTCGCCACGGCGAAACCGATTGGAATGCGGAAGGCCTGAGCCAGGGGCATACGGATATTCCGTTGAATGCCGTTGGTATTTCGCAAGCCCGGCGCGCGGCGCTGGCGCTGGTGGATCGCGGGATCGCGACCATCATCGCCTCCCCGCTCAGCCGCGCTTTGCGCACGGCAGAGATTGTGGCGGAAGCGCTTTCCCTGCCGGTGGCAACCGATGCGGGGCTGATGGAAGTGGGTTTCGGCGTGGAAGAAGGCCGGCCCATGGGCGATTGGTATGATAGCTGGATCGAAGGCAGCTTCACGCCGGAAGGCGCGGAAAGCTTTCAGGTGCTGCATGACCGCGCCGTGGCGGCGGTGAACCGCGCCACAGCCAAGCAAGGCCCGGTGCTGGTGGTGGCGCATGGCGCGCTATTCCGTGCGCTACGCTTGGCGCTTGGCCATGTGCCCAATGTCCGCACGCCCAATGCCTTGCCGCTTTGGTGCGAACCTCCGGCGGCGGGCAAGGTGTGGTCTATTACGCCAAGCCATTTGCCTTCGCTTGGCTAAAGCGGCGTCAGCCGCTTGGGCGGGCGCAGGTATCGATGCCCAATAGCCGATAGGCCGGGCACCAGCCGATCAGTGCGGTGGCAATTGGGATAAGCCCAACCGCCCCCCACCACCCCAGCGGGCCAAAGGCGCCCAGTGCCAGCACGGCCAGCCCGGCCAAAAGCCGCAAACCGCGATCAATGTTGTTCATGTTGGGCGAGATCATCTCAGCGCTCCTTTGCTGGCGACTTAAAACCTGCCGGCGTGTGGATTTGTCTTGCGCCGGATCAATCCATCGCTTGCGCCCCTGGCTTGCATCCCCTAGAAGCCGCGACTGGCTTTGGCACCCCTGGAGGCCAAGCCTGTCCTGCAAAAACCACTAGGTTTTGCAGCGGCATCAGAATTCAACCCGAAGGAGCACGGACAATGGTCCAAACTGTACGGATCGAAGCCGAAGCGCGCGGGCGGGCCGGTAAGGGGGCGGCACGCGCAACTCGGCGTGAGGGGCATGTCCCCGCTGTCATC